>JAOAJQ010000020.1 GCA_026414125.1 Thermoproteota archaeon | reverse complement strand
CAAGCTCTAGCTCCTCAAGCTCTATCTGCCCCTGAGAAAGGCTGACCTCAAACTCTTGGCGGCCATACCCCAGGCGCCTGCGACAGTAAACAGACTCTTGAGCCTGTCTTTGTTCAACTTGGGGGCGAATCTGAGGCTCCTGTCAAACCCGTTGTAGAATAAACCCTGCAAAGCTATTAGCACGAGCCAGGAGTCCATTGCCAGGTAATAATAACTGCCGCACTCGATATGGTTCCAGAGCACCCCATACTTAGCGTATCTGTCGTAGACCGTCCTCAAAACTCTTAACCCTTCCCAAACCATGCCCTCGTATATCATGTGTGCCGCCACCTCGAATTCTATCTCGGTCCAAGGCGTGTCAACCTGAGAGCCAATAGTGTACTTTATGCCAGTATCGTTGGGCAGCAACATGTCTCCTTGGAGTGCTGGCTTAGGCCTGCGCGCGCTAAACTCGGTGTATCGAAATAATAGAATCCTTCTCAGTCTTCTCGCACCTCCCCACGCTGAATATGCAAATATAATGAGTCAGTTACGAGTTTCGCTTAAGATAAGGCCACATTTACAGACTTGACGCGGACAGTTTAGCGCTCCAAGAATTCCGACGGCTCTTTTCTTTTCATATCCGTCTTGTCGAAATGCTTATCGTAGCTGACTATTGCTTCAACCCCCAGCTTTTTAGCCAAATAGTATTGAATAGCATCGTCGAAATCAAGGCCTGCTTTATCCATCAGCATTGAAGCCGCCATCTCGTCCTCCACGCTCGTCTCATACACGTTCAGCCCAAGAGCGCCTTGAACATTTCTCAGGAAAGCAAGAATCAGCTCGGATTTGTTTAAGATGGCTTCAATAGCGTGAATCGTAAACTTTGAAACGACGGCTTCAAATTCTCCGTCAGAAATTTTCTGCAAGAATTTTTCACACTCCTCAGCTTTCTCCTGTCCCAAGAATAGTTCGAGGAAGATGTTGGTGTCTACCAGTAGCATTTTAGTCAAGATTCCTCCAGGCTTTATGCTGTAATTCCACTGATGTGGACTCTGACCGAACGCAGCCTTTCAATGCTTTCCAGTCCACCCTGCTTGATGCGATGAAACGTTTCATCGCATCCTCGAGAGCAGCCTTAACCGCACCCTTCTTATAGCCGTAGAGTTCCATCGCCCGCTTCCTGAATTTTTTAGCTAAGGCTTCTGGAACCTCGGCTTTAATAACTTCGGACATAAGTACTTGTTGTAAATAAGTACCTTATAAACTTTTGGCCATGGAATCTTTTTTAGCGAGAACCGGCGGATAAACGTGCAGGTAGTCAAGCTAAGGGTTGAGGCTTAATGGGTTTTAAAAGAGTTTTAAGCTGTAGAGGTTAAAAGAGTTTAGGATGAGGGTGCTGATCACCGGCGGAGCTGGGTTCATAGGCCACAACCTCGCTATCCGTTTGAAAAACAAGGGTTTCGAAGTCAATGTTCTCGACTCGCTGGAGAGGTCAACCGGTTTAGCCGTTAAAAAGCTGGAGGAAGCAGGGGTTCCAGTAACCAAGGTCGGGGTCACGAGCATGAATGGTGTTAAGAATGCTTTGAAGAGCGTTGACATTGTTGTTCACGCCGCAGCCTACACGGATGTTGCCGAGTCTATGGAGAACCCCATGCTCTACCTGGAGAAGAATGTTCTAGGTACTGCTTCAGTCATAGAGGCTTCTTTAAAAACGGGAGTCGGCTTATTCATCTACCTGAGCTCAGCAGCGGTCTACGGTGATCCTGTTAAGCTCCCTGTTGACGAGAATCATCCTGCTGACCCATTGTCCCCATACGGGTTGAGCAAGCTTATGGGTGAAGAAGTCACCAGGTTTTTCTCAAGGCTCGGGCTTAAGTATGTTGTGCTGAGGCTTTTCAACGTTTACGGTCCGGGTCAAAACATGGCGTACGCCGGCGTTATAACAAGGTTTCTGGAAAGGGTTCGTAGAGGGCTTCCGCCAGTCGTATATGGCGACGGTGAGCAGACTAGGGACTTCATCCACGTGGAAGATGTTGCTGAGGCTGTTGAACTCGCAATTAAGACCAAGCATGTGAACCAGGTTTTCAACATAGGTACAGGTAGACCAGTGAGTATCAGAGACCTTGCTCTCCTAGTCATGAGACTTCAAGGGATTAAGGGTGAGCCTGTTTATGCTGCTAAAAGACAGGGAGACATAAGGCACAGTTATGCAGAAATTTCTAAGGCGAGGAGCCTGTTGGGTTTTGAACCTAGAATAGGGTTAGAGCAGGGTTTGAAAAACCTGATCCAAGAGGCCTGTTGAAAAACATTGCTCCTGTTTCCTCGTGTATGTCTCAGGATTAAAATTTAAAAACCGGATTGCGTGGGAAAAAACAATGGGCTCAACGGCCAACCACGTGTTCTGCTCAATACTGGTAGCCTGTTTAACGCTG
Source organism: Thermoproteota archaeon (assembly GCA_026414125.1). GTDB lineage: Archaea > Thermoproteota > EX4484-205 > EX4484-205 > JAAOZP01 > JAAOZP01. The sequence continues at coordinate 9,829 of JAOAJQ010000020.1, read as the reverse complement.
GTAGCAGTAACGGCCTGCCCTGAGAAGACTTTTCAAACAGGACTGCAGATTATCGGCAGCGAGGCTGACTACGTGGTTTTTAACGGTCTCACGGTTGTCGGCGGAAACGTCTACATCGGCGGCTGCTCAGGAAGCTTCGAAAACCATGTTTGGACCATTTGGAAGATTAGTGTCGACGGCAGGCTGGTTTCCTCTGCAACAGGCGGGAAAGGCTATGTAATTAGCATTACTTCTGACGGATTGAGAATATATGTTGCAGGCGTATTGGAGCACGATACGCTTCCAAAGACAACAGGCTTCCTAGCGGCGTTTAACACCAACCTTGAAAAACTGTGGGAGAAGGAGTGGGTAGGCTCATCCCTGTTCAGCCATTTTGAAAGCATCGTTGTACAGGATGAGGCTCTATACGTTGCCGGAGAGGCTCAATACTTTGGCGAGAGGGCTACTGAAATAGTTCTTCACAAGTATGATGAGAACGGTTCGCTTCTATGGGAGAAAACATTCGTTGGAGTTGGACATCAAGAGTCAGAGTCGATGACTATTTCCAATGGGGAAATATACATTGTAGGCACGACTTCTCCATATGGTTCGAGCGAGCTTATAGACGGGTTGCTGCTGGTGGCCGATGAGGATGGGAACGAGGCTAACCGTGTCAGCTGGGGAGGCGAGAAGCGTGACTTCTTCTCAGATGTTAAAGTGGGGGATGAGGTATACGTATGCGGCTATACAGACTCCTATGGGAAGGGCGATCTAGATGGGTTGCTGCTCAAAATGGATAGGTCGGGGAAGGTTGTCTGGCGGAGGACTTTTGGAGGGGCTGGAGACGACTCTTTCCTCAGCCTCTGCATTGACAGCGATAGGATTCATGTAGTAGGCCACGTGACGACAAGCAGAGGGATGCTCCCCATATACTTGCAATACGGGTTTAACGGGACTCTTCTCGGAAACTGGACGCTCGCCATAGACTCCATATCCTCCTGGACCTGGGTTTACGCTGCGGACGGCGCGATCCATATGGTGGGGAACAATATGAGAGGTCTGTTTCGGAACAGAGGGATTTACACCCGCTACGTGACGAGCTACTTGCTGACAGTTAACTTTCCAGGCGATGGCCTCTGGGCTTCTTTAGACGGTGAGAATAAAACAGGCAGGAGCGTCAGCTTCGAGGCTACGGGCGTGGAGCATAGGCTTGAAGCAGCCCCCTACAGGGCGGAGGGGGAAACAAGGCTTGCTTTCAGCATGTGGAGCGACAGCGTGACTGATAATCCTCGCGGAATAAGGTTGAAGAAGGATACTGTTCTCGACGCTGTCTACAGGGTTGAGCATCACGTGTCAGTGTCGAGTGAGATTGGTGAGGCATCTGGGGGAGGATGGTATGTTGAAGGCTCGATTGCAACAGTATCAGTAGCCTCAAGCATTATTCCTAAAGATTTCTTCACGAACCATGTTTTCGACGGATGGGTTGAGAATGGGGAAAAAGTCTCGTCGTCCACTGTTTACTCGTTTGTCGTAACGAAGCCTGTTCGCCTCGTTGCAAGGTGGAGAGCTGAGCTGAACCCTGTTGCATTATGCATCTTACTGCTGCTGGTTATTCTTTTGACTATCGCAGTTCTGCTAGTGTTTTTAACTAGAAAGAAGAGGAGAAAGCCACCCGCCTTACCACCGCCTCCACCACCCCCAGATCAGGCTTGAAAAGCATCTAGGTTTCTCGCAAGAGTCTGGATAAAAGAGGGCCTTAGCATTTATGCAAATTATGCGAAAAAGTTAAAAAAGTTGGTGTTAAAGTAGCACGCGCTAAGTTTTACTCTATTCCCCACTTGGAAGTGATTTTCACCAGTAGGAAGATTACGAAGGCTACTATGAGGAAAGTTACCAATGAACCTATGAAATGGCCTACTCTGAATGGCCCAAGCACAACCTGCTCCCAAGCCACGTCGGGCGTGGCGAACTCGATTACCGGCATTATCAAATCGTTGACAAGCGCCTCCACCAGGGTTCCGAGATACAGGCCGAGGATGAAGGCGACAGCCATCCCCAGCACCTTGTATTTAGATATGAATGTTTTAAACTCGGCGATTAATCCTTTCGGAGCCGGCGGTGCAGGCGGAGCCGGCTTAGGCTCTAAAAGCTGTCGAATCTTCCTTAATTCCTCTATTATTTCGTCTTCTTTAGACGACATGTTCAGCACGCTAAAATAATGTTTCCGTTGAATAAAAAGCTTTCCATGGGTTGTGGTAAAAGTGTTGAAACGTTTAAAAACAGATTGCTAATCTTGGTGGCGGATTGAAAATTGACCTGCATGTTCACACCGTCCACTCCGACGGGAGCGGAACGGTCAGGGAGGTTATTGAGACTGCTAGAGCAAAGGGTTTAGACGGACTAGCCATAACAGACCATGCTACTCTCAAAGGATATTTTGAGGCTAAACAATACTTTTGGAAAATGCTTGTCCTACCAGGGTTTGAGCTCAGCACGGATGCTGGCCACGTGCTAGTCATAGGTCTTGAACATCTTCCGCCGAGGAACAACCTTGTAAACTACGAGTGGCTCGTCGAATGGGCTAGGGGCGAGGGCGGGTTAACGATACTGGCCCACCCCGGTTTAAACACGGGTAAACTGGGAAGATGGACTAATTGTAAAACTGATGCTGTTGAGGTTCTGAACGCCTCCTATCCGTTAACCTTCTTCGTAAACAGGGGGGTGAAGATCGCCCGGCAGCTTGGTGCTCCAACAGTCGGAGGCAGCGATGCTCATTTCCCCGGAAGCGTTGGGGACGCGTACACGGTTGTTGAAGCAGATGGCTGGGGGTTTGAGGATTTTTCAAGAGCCCTTAGGAACGGCAGGGTTGCTTTCAACGGTAGGCTCTCACCCTTATCCTCCAGGGTGAGAATCGGGTTTAGATACTTGGCTTTGAGAACAGTTTTTCAAAAGCCTTTTTAAAAACCAATAGATAGGCTTAATGTTGCTTCAACGGTTGCAATGTGGAGTGCAGCGATGAGGGGCTTCGCCCTCGTTAACGGACACATATACGTTTCTTTCAAGCCTACTTTAAAAGTTGAGGCGGCGGTGATTCTTGGGAACAGGGTCGCATACGTGGGGAGTGAAGCCGGGGCTCTCAGCAAGGCTAGGACACTCAGCCTTGAAACCTTGGACCTCAGGGGGAAGACAGTGCTACCCGGGTTTATAGATGCGCACATGCATCTAGACTTGCTAGGCGTATCTTTAAATACTCTCGACCTCAGAGGGGTTAGAAGCATAGCGGAGCTTAAAAACAAGCTGGGAAACTATGTTGAAAGAAGCAGGGCACGATGGATCCTGGGACGCGGCTGGGACCAAGAGATGCTGGAGGAGAAGCGTTACCCGACAAGATGGGATCTTGACGAGGCTGTGAACGATAGGCCTGTGGTTCTAAGCAGGTTGTGCGGCCATGTCGCAGTGGTTAACACTAGGACTCTAGAGATAACAGGGCTGACAGAAGGAAGCATTTCCGGCTTATTGAGGAATGAAGCTGGTGTTCCAACAGGGGTTGTCACTGGCAAGGCATTGGAGACTATCAGGAGCATGATTGAGGAGCATACGACTTTCGATGAACGTAAAAAGCTTCTTATAAACGCGCTCGTATACTCGGCTTCCCAAGGCGTGACCACGGTGGGCTTCGTATCATGCGGCTTAGCAAGCTTCAAGGCGCTTCAGGAGCTGGAGGCGGAGCACGGACGACTGCCGGTGAGGGTTAGAGCATATTTGAACCCTGGCGAGGCTAAGCATATGAGTCTCCAAGATTTAAAACGCAGCTCGCCATATTTGAAGGTTAATGGGGTTAAGCTTTTCGCCGACGGTTCTCTCGGCGCTAGGAGCGCGCTTCTTTCAAAACCCTACTCGGATTCTCCAGATACCTCGGGTTGCGAAAGCATCGACGTGGATTCTCTTAGGAAGTTTGTTAAAGAGGCGTGTGAAACAGGCATGCAGGCCGCTGTCCACGCGATAGGCGATAAGGCTGTTGAAAATACTCTTAAAGCCTTTGAATCCGTGGCCGAGTGCTCCAGGAAGCTGAGAAACAGGGTTGAACATGCTTCAGTCTTGAGAAGCGACCTGATAGAGGTGATGAGGAGGCTGAACATAGTTGTGGTTGTGCAGCCGCACTTCGTGGTTACCGACTGGTGGGTGGTTAGCAGGGTTGGTGTTGAAAGAGCAAGGTTCACCTACCCTTTCAAGACTCTGGCTGGGAACGTTAAGCTTGGCTTAAGCACGGACGCGCCTGTGGAACCATTAAACCCGTGGGAGACGGTTTACGTTGCGACAACAAGAGGTAGGCATGAGGATATTCCTCTCTACCGGCATACGGCTGGAGAGTGTTTAACGCTGGAGGAGACTCTACATTTCTACACGGATGGTTCCGCCTACGCATTGTTAGAGGAGGATGAGCTAGGCACTTTGAACGAGGGCAAGCTGGCGGACATGGTGATAGTCGACAAGGATCCTTTCAACATTCCCTTGGAAGAGGTTAGGAGAATGAGAGTTCTCGCAACATTTGTTGACGGCCGCTGCACGTTTACGTTTAGAGAATATTCTGGACTAGAGGGTTTGAAAGAAAAAAATTTAAACAAATCTTTAAGCAATTTTTAAAAAAATATCAGTGAACATTTGTTCAGAGGAAAAAATTTTAAGAAACTGTATTAAACTGTGGTAAACAATGTTAAACTGAAAGTAAGGTTAAAAAATCGCTTAAAGCAGTTTTAAACATGAAGATGACTATGAAGCTCGTTCAAGTAAAAATCTACAAGGGGGAAAGATACTATATTGCTGAATGCGTTGATATCCCCTTATTCGCATACGGCAAGACTCTGGACGAGGTTGTTGAAAAAATGAGGGAGGCAGTCGCACCCCGCTTGAAAAAAGACGGTTTAAATGAGTGGGAGATTCCCCCTGACTTCTCAATCCTGCTGAACCTTGAGCTTCCATCTCCAGCTGAGGAAAAGAACTCGGGCCAAACTAGGTTCAGCTAGAGTATTAAAAGTTTCAAAAATGCTTTCAGCAAACATTCAGGTTAAGCATGCTGCATGATCAGCCCTGCCCGGAGAATCTCATCCTTACTTCCTCAAGATCCTTAACCGTGTCTATAGACTTCCAGTATGCTTCAGCGTCAAAATATTTCATTAACAACCCTTCTCCGGCCAGCCTTGGGAAAACCAGTTTCTCAACATCACCCTCTCCGTACTCCAGAAACCTTTGTTTAAGCCTAGCATCTATAAGGTAGATGCCTGCGTTAATATAATGGGGCAACACAGGCTTCTCCTCGAAGCCAGTTATCTTCTCCCCGGAGACCTGGACAACGCCGTAGGGTGACTTGAGGAGTGTTAGAGCAATACTCACCGTCCCAGGCTTCCATTCCGAGATCATCCTGGACAGGTCTATGTCTGTAACAATGTCGCCGTTCATCACAAGATACAGGTCTGACTCAACGCTTTTTAAAAGACTGTTGATAGCGTAAAGAGTACCCCTAGGCTTATCCTCAACAATATAGTGAATATGAACACCCCGCCAGTTTTCACCATATCTCTTAACCAGCTTCTCATGCTGGTAGCCCGCCAGCAGGTAGACTTTAGAAACATTAGCATGCTTCATCTGCGTTATCAGCCTGTCTAGGATTGTAAGGTTCCTGCCTATCTCAAGCAGCGACTTCGGAATATTGTCCGTCAGAGGCCTAAGCCTTTTCCCAAGGCCTCCACATAGCACTCCGCCAACAATCATTCTGAACATTCGCTTAAACAGGATGGTTAAAAACTTCTCCCTTAGTCTTTAAACAGCGTTTTGCCTAAGCGGGCTGTACTTTCCAAAAATATTTAGCTTGGAAAAATCCGGTGGAATCATGGGAGGAGCCTGTTGGTGAAAAGATTTTCACGCAAGGTGAACCGAAGGATGAGTCACTATCTGGAACAGAGCCTTGAAAAAACTGGTTTAAAGCAGCCGCTAGCCTGTTTTAAAGTAGACGGGGTTTGTCAACGCGAAGACAGTGTCATCCTCGCCGAGGTTAACTGACCATGGGTCTGCATACCACCCTAGTTCAGCCCTTGCAAACATGCAGCCCTGTTCCACCCTAAGCTCCTTCACATGTTTGAAGACTTTTCCGTTAACACGGATTGTTTCCTCTACCCCTTGGCAAGTTATCAGTCTCAGCGTAGCACCCTCCCCGCCTTGGGCTTCAACCAGGATTTTCAAAGCTTCCCCATGATCCATGTCGACAATGTCACCGGTTTCAAAGAGCCGGGAACCGGAGTAAGCCTTCAACTCTAGAAACGGGCCGCTTGGAGACTGGGATATTAATACTCTGCCCTGTTTAATTGAGGTGATCACATCCCTCATGGAGGGGGAGTCGACATGTATCCACGTAGTCGGCTCGCTGAGCCTTATGAAAGAATCCTCCCCACCATGGTAGTCGCTACCCCCCACCGCCGTTATCCTAAGCCCCTCGCTCAGCATGCTGTGCCACCATGCAAGCGGCTCCCAGTTCTTCACAAACCAGGGGCCGTTCCAAACCTCCACGGCGTCGAAGCCCCTTAACTGTTTAAACTCGAAGTCGCAGCCTATGCACAGTTCCCCTAGGTCCCGAGGATGGTCAACCGATATTATGAGGCCTTTCTCATGAACCTCTTTCACCAGCTTCACGAAGTCTTCAAGCCTCCTTCTTCTGAAGTCAAACCAGCATCCGCCCCATACGCTCAAGTGCCCATGGTAAGTAGTGACTTCGACTCCAGGTATCAGGAGGACTGGCGGATCCTTAATATTCATAATCTCGTAAAACTGGCTGTTAGTACTGTGGTCGGTAACAGCAATATAATCGATCCCCAGTTCAAGAGCCTTGTCAACGAGTTCCCGAATACTGTGCTTACCGTCGCTGTGATGACTGTGAACATGCAGATCCCCCTTTATCCACCTGTTGGCTACGACTGGCTTTGGAGCAGCCTGCGGCACAACGCTTTCCTCAACACCATGATTCCTGCACAAGTATTCTCCGAGCTTCCAAGCCTTGACTAACACTCTGTAGCTGCATCCGCCAGCCGCTATTTTAGCCAGCCCGAGGATGATTGTCCAAAAGCCGGGCTTCATCTCGCCGGCAACATACCCGGGTGTGGCTGTTGAAACAGATATTGAAAACCCAGGTTTATCCGAGCCGCTCCAGCCTCTGAACAAGCCATCCGGGTCCAATATGCCTATGTCTACAACATTCTTCGAATCTTTGGAATACGCGTAGGAGACCTCTATCAAACCGTACCCTGGTGGAAGGCGGAACTGCAAATACTTGTAGTCATCCTCCTCCTTGTCCCTAGGGGTTAACACTCCTTGAAACTCCCATGTTAACGGCTCGCCAACCGTCACGCCTGGTTTCCTCAAGGCAGCCTGCTTGCAAACGCTTCACGCGGATTTAAACCATGCTTAGGCAGCGGCTTACCGTCACTTTAGAGAATGCCATGGTTAAATACTGGTTCGCGCCTTTTAAACGGTGGTTTAAATGAGCCAGTGGGGCAGGCTTCTCCTCGACGAGATTGAGAGAACAAGCGTCGAGCATGACTCTGCAGTCGTCTGGAGCATAGGGGGTGCCGGAATTGTTGTTAAAACACCCGTGTCCATCATCCTAATAGACCCATTCTTCGGTTCAAGCAGTTCGAGCGACTGGGTTAGGATGATTCCTGTGCCCCTAGACCCTGGAGAGATGCGTTTCTGCAATCTGTTTCTGTCAACCCATGAGCACGAAGATCATTGTGAGAAGAGCACTGTTCTCAAGGTTGCTAGGGCTACTAGAGCCAGGTTCATCGGTCCGGAGTCATCCTGCCGCAGGTTTCTTGAATGGGGCGTGGAGAAAAACAGGGTCATCACCCTTAAGCCCGGCGAGTCCTTCAGCCTTAATGATGCTACTGTCACAGCGTGGTTTGCAAACGATCCTGATGCAGAGTCAGCGGTATCCTTTATCATAGAGGCTGGAGGCGTCAAGCTTTTCCACTCTGGCGACAGCAAGTTCTCCGAAGAGTTTTCAAAGATCGGTGAACAGGGCGGAGTCGACGTCGCCTTCCTCTCTTTAGGCAGGAACCCGCGTGGCCACAAGTATTACATGAATGCTTGCGACACGGTGGAGGCGGCGCGAGACCTTGGTGCTCGAACACTAATACCTGTGCACTGGGATCTTTGGAGGAGGACACGCGAGGACCCTTGGCTTGTGAAGCAAATCGCTAGGCGCTGGGGACTACCCTTAGACGTGATTGTTCTGGGACTGGGGGATAAGCATGTCTGCAGAGAAGCCCAAGCAGACGCCCGGTTGCTTAAGTAAGCCTGTTGAAAAGCCTCATGCTCTTCTCATGAGCCTCAACCGCTAGCCTAAGCCCCTCATCCCAACATCCTGTTCTAAGCCTTGCTTCAGCCTCCTCAACCAGCCTCGCCAGCTCAGCGGTCTGCTCCACAATGCTTCTCCTGGCCAGCGCGTCGACCGCGGACCTAGCTAGATACAGAATCTCATCAGCAATAGTGTAACGCATATACGGCAGTTTTTCAAACTCTGAAAGCATGCTGTAAAGGTCGCCCCGTTTAACCCCAGGGTTTTTCTCCACGAGCATCCTGCCCCAGGACTTGGCCCACCCCATCGCCAGGTCGAGATTATACCTTGTAACAGGCTCAGCGACAACAGGGGTGAAGCCGACTAGAACCATCCACCTGCAGATCTCTTGAAGCGCGGTTACGCAGCCCTTTCCCGTTCCCCCTGCTAAAGCCACCGCTATGGAGGGTCTAACATCCTCACGGTAGGTTCTCATCCTGTCCATGAAGTTTTTCGCAAGCCCGTTTACAGAGAGAAAGTAAACCGGCGCCGCGAAAACAAGCGCGTCACACTCGTTGAAAAGCCGTCTTAGCTCAATCCCGTCGTCCGTAAGGGTGCATTTCATGCTCCTCCAGCATTCAGCGTTTCCACACGCTGAGCAGGGCTGAAGCGTTTTACCGGAGAGGTCGACCAGCTCAACGCTAGCTCCTTTCCCCACCGCTCCCTCGACTATTCTGTTTAAAATTTTCTTGCAAAACCCCTCTTTATGCGGAGAACCGTTAACAGCCAGGATCCGCATGATTAAGATTCCTGAAGCCTTTTATTAAGCATTCTGGGCGCTTGAACAGCCTCTAGGCGTTAAACCAAACAGTAATGCAACTAGGAATGGTTGGCATGTGGAATACTGGTTTCTGAGAGAGAAATCCCTACGCCTAGCCGTCTATTAAAGGATACTGAAGAGTTAAAAATTTTTCATTAAAGGCGTTTTATGCGCATTTTTTTAAAAAATAGGCTTGAAAAATGCTTATTTTTCATAAAAAGCTTAAATAATGGGTTGTTTGTAACCTTGTAGACAAACAATGAGCAGATTTGAAAAAGACTTCAATAAGGTTAGGCGTCCGGGGAAAGCCTGGGCAGCAGCATTCGTCGTCATGGTAATGACCATCCTGCTTCTACTCCCGCTGCTGCCAACACCCCTGCAGGCGGGTGTAACAAACCCCAAGATTGTGCTTTACCCTCCCATTCAGGACGGCAACCTGTTTACCGTTAAGGGGTTTACAAGCTTTAACACTCCCCCTGGACAGCCTGATCAATACCATGTTCAAGTGGTCTGGGAGCATGGCGGCACGGTTGTGTTCCAAAACGATGCTGCGGAGATTCCTCCGCTGAAGGACATGGGAGGAGGAAAATACGAGTATAATTTCACAGATTCCCGCGTGTTGAACGCTGGCGGAGAATGGATCATAAGGGCTAGGCTTTATCATCAGAAGCCTCCTGGAAACGATAATCAGGCAGACGCTAGTGTGA
>JAOAJQ010000210.1 GCA_026414125.1 Thermoproteota archaeon | reverse complement strand
ACATGATCCTTATTAAAGAAAACCATTTGAAATACTTTGGTTCAGTAAAAGAGGCTATTGAGAAAGCTAAAGAAGTGGCTAGTTTCAGCAGTAAAATAGAGGTTGAGGTTTCTAGTGCTGAAGAAGCTGTAGAAGCCGCTGAAGCCGGGGCAGATATAATCATGCTTGACAATTGCACACCGGAAAAGGTGAGGAAGGCAATAGAAATTTTAGAAAAGAAAGGATTAAGGAATAAAGTGTTAATAGAAGTTTCAGGAGGAATAAAGCTTGAGAACTTAGAAGAGTATGTCAATACTGGGGCCGACATAATAAGCTCAGGTGAACTAACCCATTCAGCAAAGATTATAGATATTTCTCTAGAAGTGACGAGGGTAGAAAAATGAAGAAAACAGGTCTTCTAGGTTGTGGTGCAATAGGCTCACTTATAGCTAAGGCAATAGACGAAGGCATTATAAATGCTGAACTAACCTATGTTTATGACATCAATAAAGAAGCTGCTTTTAAGCTGGTTGATAAACTTAGAAGGAAACCAAAGATTTCCAATGGGATAGATGAAATGCTGAAAGATGAAAGCGTCAGAATAATCGTAGAGGCTGCTAGTGATGAGGCTGTTGCAAAATACCTTAAGCCGATAATTGAAGCCGGTAAAGAAGTTTTAGTTATGAGCATAGGCGGCCTTTTATTACCCGAAACCAAGAGGATATACGA
>JAOAJQ010000209.1:466-723 GCA_026414125.1 Thermoproteota archaeon | reverse complement strand
TTTCAAACCCTTATAGGTACGGTTCAAAGCTGGGGGGCGGGCGAGTAGTCATTCGCAAGGGTGTCATCACCCGTTTCAAACCCTTATAGGTACGGTTCAAAGTCCCGTAGCCTATGGCCGCATACCGGAGGAGAAGGTGTTTCAAACCCTTATAGGTACGGTTCAAAGTCGGGAGGGGTTGCCACCAAGGGGCTGGATTAGGTATGGTTTCAAACCCTTATAGGTACGGTTCAAAGTGGCCTTGTGGCCTCCGGCGC
>JAOAJQ010000209.1:0-456 GCA_026414125.1 Thermoproteota archaeon | reverse complement strand
CCCTTATAGGTACGGTTCAAAGCAGAAGCTATCCAGGTTGTGATGATCCCGGTCCAGCGGCGCCTGTTTCAAACCCTTATAGGTACGGTTCAAAGGCCTGAGGGGCAGAGCCGGGAAAGGGCCCGGTAGAGCGGTTTCAAACCCTTATAGGTACGGTTCAAAGTGGCCTTGTGGCCTCCGGCGCTACGGCCTATCTGAAGTTTCAAACCCTTATAGGTACGGTTCAAAGCATGCCCGCCGTCTTTCCGCTGGTAGATGTTCACCCCGTTTCAAACCCTTATAGGTACGGTTCAAAGCCTAGCCCGCCAGGTCCACCCCCTTGGCCCTTTCGGTGTTTCAAACCCTTATAGGTACGGTTCAAAGGGTCATGGGCGGCGCGGGGCCACACGCCGCACGGGGACTCGTTTCAAACCCTTATAGGTACGGTTCAAAGGCACACCGCGCGCGCGCATCGCG
>JAOAJQ010000208.1 GCA_026414125.1 Thermoproteota archaeon | reverse complement strand
TTTGAAGCTTGCTTCACGCTGAGCTTCCTCGGCTTTTCAATCCCCAGCTTTGAACCGTACCTATAAGGGTTTGAAACTTGCCCGGCGGGGCGGCTAGGACGATTTGCACGGCGTCTTTGAACCGTACCTATAAGGGTTTGAAACTGGATGAGTCTCTTGGCATGATGCAGCGCCAGGCTCCTTTGAACCGTACCTATAAGGGTTTGAAACTTCCCACACCATGAAGCCCTCCCCCTCCCGAATGGCTTTGAACCGTACCTATAAGGGTTTGAAACCGTGGTCTGGCGCCCAGGGGGGGAGGACGCCCCCCTGCTTTGAACCGTACCTATAAGGGTTTGAAACTGTTTGCAAGCGCCCTTGGCACCCTGGCCGTAGTGCTTTGAACCGTACCTATAAGGGTTTGAAACCTTCAAACCCCTTCATTCCCTCAATGTCTGCCCCGCCACTTTGAACCGTACCTATAAGGGTTTGAAACCGGGGTTTCGCGTGAGGAGCATCACGCAAGGCGTGTACTTTGAACCGTACCTATAAGGGTTTGAAACCGGGTGTGGAACGGCACGGCTTGGGTGAACATCGGCCCCTTTGAACCGTACCTATAAGGGTTTGAAACTCCTGGAGGGTGGTGGGGAGGAACTCCTCAAGGAGCTCTTTGAACCGTACCTATAAGGGTTTGAAACCTTCCCCTCCTGGCTCTACCTTCCCCGTTCCGTCCTTTGAACCGTAC
>JAOAJQ010000207.1 GCA_026414125.1 Thermoproteota archaeon | reverse complement strand
ACGGTTCAAAGTGCGGAAGTTTTAGGATGGGAAGTTGTAGAACTTCCGTTTCAAACCCTTATAGGTACGGTTCAAAGAAGGCCCATAGCCCCTCGGAAGCCGGGGGCTGGCGAGTTTCAAACCCTTATAGGTACGGTTCAAAGCGAACCTCCATGGCAGCACGTACACCTCCGTATGCGGCGTTTCAAACCCTTATAGGTACGGTTCAAAGAAGGGGTGTAAGGAGGTGAGTTTTTCCGTATAAACTCGTTTCAAACCCTTATAGGTACGGTTCAAAGGCCGAAGTCCAGTAGATTTCGTGATCTGCTGGACTGAGTTTCAAACCCTTATAGGTACGGTTCAAAGCCGTGAGGCCGCCCGGACGGCCTCGGCTTTTTTCTCCAGTTTCAAACCCTTATAGGTACGGTTCAAAGCTGGAAGCCCTCGAGAGGGGCTATGAGCGCTTGAGCGCGTTTCAAACCCTTATAGGTACGGTTCAAAGCGGCCTTTAGCCCCAAGGCGGAGCGCATCCAGCTTTACTTGTTTCAAACCCTTATAGGTACGGTTCAAAGCCGTGCACGGGGTCAGGTACCCCCACCAAACCCCCGTTTCAAACCCTTATAGGTACGGTTCAAAGTCGGGCTCGGGGACATAGCTACCGCCGAGGCCAGTTTCAAACCCTTATAGGTACGGTTCAAAGAGCAGGTATGTCGTCCTATACGTAAGCAACTCATGAAGCTTTAATCT
>JAOAJQ010000206.1 GCA_026414125.1 Thermoproteota archaeon | reverse complement strand
GGGTTTGAAACACCTCCACCTCGCGCCTCCAGCGGCGCACGCGGATGCTTTGAACCGTACCTATAAGGGTTTGAAACCCGGGCTACCATGGGCGCAAAGCTCGCTACGCAGTGCTCCTTTGAACCGTACCTATAAGGGTTTGAAACGCCAGGTCGACCCACATGACTATCCTCCTGTTGCCGTCTTTGAACCGTACCTATAAGGGTTTGAAACCCCGGGAGAGGCGGCACGGGAACGGCCAGGCCTATCCTTTGAACCGTACCTATAAGGGTTTGAAACAGCAACCCGCACCGTCTGGATCCAGGAGGGAGGCTCACTTTGAACCGTACCTATAAGGGTTTGAAACCGGCACTCTCCCCCCACGATTACGCCTGAAGCGAAGCTTTGAACCGTACCTATAAGGGTTTGAAACAGGCCCTGCAGGAGCTAACCCCAAGCGGCCAAAACTTTGAACCGTACCTATAAGGGTTTGAAACGCGAAGCTCCTGTGCTGGGCTACGGTCCACTTTCCCCCACTTTGAACCGTACCTATAAGGGTTTGAAACGAGGATCGGAGGGGGTAGTGGCCCATTTTTGGGCCCCCCCTTTGAACCGTACCTATAAGGGTTTGAAACCCGCTTTGCCTAGGAAGCGGGGGAGGAGGCCTGGGGCAGGGCTTTGAACCGTACCTATAAGGGTTTGAAACGCCCCCTTGGGCTTGGGGGCCTTGGCCGGGGTTTCGGCCTTTGAAC
>JAOAJQ010000205.1 GCA_026414125.1 Thermoproteota archaeon | reverse complement strand
CCCTTATAGGTATTCTCGTAACTCTTGCTCAGAGGCCGGAGCAAGGGAGGGGGAGCGCGTTTCAAACCCTTATAGGTATTCTCGTAACTCTGAAGAACTACGATAACATCTATTCAACAATAGGTTTCAAACCCTTATAGGTATTCTCGTAACCCGAGAAAAGTTGTGGAGTCGTTAGGGAATGTCGAGAAATGTTTCAAACCCTTATAGGTATTCTCGTAACTATGCAAAAAGAACAAGAAGAGTATTATAGATTGCAGGTTTCAAACCCTTATAGGTATTCTCGTAACGGGGTGGTAGTGATGAGAAGTAAATCCGCGTTATTTAGTTTCAAACCCTTATAGGTATTCTCGTAACTTTGCCGAGGACCAAAGAGAGATATATATAACTAAAGAGTTTCAAACCCTTATAGGTATTCTCGTAACTATATCATATTTCATATTTTTTTCATACATATCTTTGTTTCAAACCCTTATAGGTATTCTCGTAACCTTTCTCTTAGAGCAGAAGATGGCTGAGATAATCCTGTTTCAAACCCTTATAGGTATTCTCGTAACCATATCAATCTACTTCTAAAGATAAACAACATCCTAAGTTTCAAACCCTTATAGGTATTCTCGTAACTGCTTCGCCACCTTTCCACCCACAGCCAATTTATCTTGTTTCAAACCCTTATAGGTATTCTCGTAACTGCTTCGCCACCTTTCCACCCACAGCCAATTTATCTTGTTTCAAACC
>JAOAJQ010000204.1 GCA_026414125.1 Thermoproteota archaeon | reverse complement strand
TATAGGCACTTTAAAAACTCGGAGGGGGGGGAGTGGTAGAGAGAGGAGAGGACACGTTTCAAACCCTTATAGGCACTTTAAAAACACAATCCAAATTGCGCTCTTTACTCAGCTCTAAAGTAGTTTCAAACCCTTATAGGCACTTTAAAAACTTGCAAAAGAGGCCAAAAAACGCATAAGACAAACTGGGTTTCAAACCCTTATAGGCACTTTAAAAACTCATCATCCAAGCGGCCTGAAGGACAAACAAAGGAAAAGTTTCAAACCCTTATAGGCACTTTAAAAACAAGGTCTGGCGGTCTCTGAGTGGGTGGGTTGCAATAGTTTCAAACCCTTATAGGCACTTTAAAAACCACTATATCTCCTATCTTACCGCTTGCTTGCCCGCGTTTCAAACCCTTATAGGCACTTTAAAAACCTCGCCTGCCAAAAATGGTATCCATTCCAGCTCAAAGGGTTTCAAACCCTTATAGGCACTTTAAAAACTCCAGCGCCTTAACTGGATGTGACTGATGCACGCTAGTTTCAAACCCTTATAGGCACTTTAAAAACATGACAACCTGCCACCCTAACCACTGCAAGGTTTTTATGTTTCAAACCCTTATAGGCACTTTAAAAACAAGAGTTTGAGCTTTTTGGTGATGACGTGGAGGCAAGTTTCAAACCCTTATAGGCACTTTAAAAACCCGTATTCCTTAAGCGTTAGCTGAACCGTTTCGTGTTTCAAACCCTTATAGGCACTTTAAAAAC
>JAOAJQ010000203.1 GCA_026414125.1 Thermoproteota archaeon | reverse complement strand
CTTATAGGTATTCTCGTAACACTCCCTCCCTCAAGAGGTGGGTGATAAACGCATATCTGTTTCAAACCCTTATAGGTATTCTCGTAACATTTAATTCGGGTCAGGCTTGAGCGTGATATACTATGTTTCAAACCCTTATAGGTATTCTCGTAACGATATTTGCTGATTAACTCTCTTTTCACCTCGACGGGTTTCAAACCCTTATAGGTATTCTCGTAACAATTCAAAGCGACGCTTAGAGCTGCTAAAAGAGCTAAGTTTCAAACCCTTATAGGTATTCTCGTAACTTAAACTCGATAAGTTTGGTATTTTCTCAGTCTACCGTTTCAAACCCTTATAGGTATTCTCGTAACTTTCATCAGCTGCTTTCTGTTGTGTGTATGTTATGAGTTTCAAACCCTTATAGGTATTCTCGTAACTCAAATACATCAACAAATATAACAGCGTTAATAAATTGTTTCAAACCCTTATAGGTATTCTCGTAACGCAGTTACTTCAGCGCTTACGAATATTTTACGTATCTGTTTCAAACCCTTATAGGTATTCTCGTAACGCCTTTAAGAATGTTCCAAACAGAACAAAAATAAATGTTTCAAACCCTTATAGGTATTCTCGTAACCTAGTGAATTGCGAAGTGACTAGTGAAGTGACTAGAGTTTCAAACCCTTATAGGTATTCTCGTAACCATTTTTTTTTAAAAAAAACTTTGGTTTAATGATTTGTTTCAAACCCTTATAGGTATTCTCGTAACTATCAAT
>JAOAJQ010000202.1 GCA_026414125.1 Thermoproteota archaeon | reverse complement strand
TCTTTGAACCGTACCTATAAGGGTTTGAAACGGCACCCTGGCCGTGGTGGCCGGAGTGTTGGCCGCCCTTTGAACCGTACCTATAAGGGTTTGAAACGTGCGGTGCGGGGTACTCCCGCATGGGGGCCGCTTAGTCTTTGAACCGTACCTATAAGGGTTTGAAACAGTGTGCTCCCATACCAGGGAGCCACCCTCACCCTCCTCTTTGAACCGTACCTATAAGGGTTTGAAACCCGCTATCCTGGAGTTCCTTCCCGCTTCCCAGAGCAGGCTCCTTTGAACCGTACCTATAAGGGTTTGAAACCTTCCCAGAAAACCTCGGCCTCCCTAAAGGACTCCTCGCCTTTGAACCGTACCTATAAGGGTTTGAAACGCGTCCTCGGCGTCCAGGACGCGGAGCGCGCGGTCCTTTGAACCGTACCTATAAGGGTTTGAAACCTGCGGACTCCGTATCTATGCCTCTTTCTGAGCTGGACTTTGAACCGTACCTATAAGGGTTTGAAACATGCCCCCCTTCCAGCCCTGCCTCTTCCGCCACGCCCCTTTGAACCGTACCTATAAGGGTTTGAAACCTCGGCCCGGGATTTGGCGAACCGCGCGGGACTCGAACCTTTGAACCGTACCTATAAGGGTTTGAAACGCAAGATTGGGGGCCTCCGCTTGGGAAAGTCAGGAACCTCTTTAAACCGTACCTACAAGGGTTTGAAATCTTGGAAGCGCTGGACCGCCCAAGGTGAGGGAGGCTGTCTTTGAACCCTACCTATG
>JAOAJQ010000201.1 GCA_026414125.1 Thermoproteota archaeon | reverse complement strand
GTTCAAAGCGCCTTCTGGGTCATCCCCGCCCAGGGGTAAAGGGAGGGTTTCAAACCCTTATAGGTACGGTTCAAAGCTTCCGGCGGGCCGCGGAGAGGTGGGCCCTGGACCCCGTTTCAAACCCTTATAGGTACGGTTCAAAGGACGGAACGGGGAAGGTAGAGCCAGGAGGGGAAGGTTTCAAACCCTTATAGGTACGGTTCAAAGGGGGAAGAAAATGGTTTTAGTCAACGCTTTTTCGTTGTTTCAAACCCTTATAGGTACGGTTCAAAGCCGCCGTCCGCTCCAGGGCACCGGGCACCACCCCGCGCAGTTTCAAACCCTTATAGGTACGGTTCAAAGGCGGTCCTCACGGGGATCCTCGGCCTCCCCGTGGAGGCGTTTCAAACCCTTATAGGTACGGTTCAAAGGTGCATCTTTTTCCTTTTTCTTCGTTGAGTTGACAGACGTTTCAAACCCTTATAGGTACGGTTCAAAGAGTTAGCGCCTTTTCGTTCAACATGCTGCCCCCCTCTGGTTTCAAACCCTTATAGGTACGGTTCAAAGACGGGGGCCATTTCCGGTACTGGTCTAGCAGTTAGAACTGTTTCAAACCCTTATAGGTACGGTTCAAAGCATCTGCACTGGCACCGCTATCCTCACCCCAGACGGGTTTCAAACCCTTATAGGTACGGTTCAAAGCTCTGGGCGCCTTTATGACTGCTTTAGCCGGTGCGGGGTTTCAAACCCTTATAGGTACGGTTCAAAGAGGGCCCCGCAAAAGCCAGGCCCAGGCACTGGGCCTTCCTCGGTTTCAAACCCTTATAG
>JAOAJQ010000001.1:3348-28557 GCA_026414125.1 Thermoproteota archaeon | reverse complement strand
GGATTAACCCGCCCAGGATCGGGCTCGTGGAGGATTTAAGGCCAAATGCCTTTACAGTAGGATATGGACGGAGAACGATGCTAGTATTCTCCTTAGGCATTCTCAAGACTCTGAATGAAAGAGAACTGGCTGCAGTCGCAGCCCACGAGCTGGCCCATGTGAAAAACAATGATTTCCTATTTAAGACAGTATCGGTTTCACTAGCATTATTGTCCTTCTTCAACCCGTTCGCATACTTCGCGTCTGCAACAGCCCAAAGGGAAAGAGAAATCCTTGCCGACGAGGAAGGCGCACAGATTCTAAGACAGCCGAGGCTTCTGGCAAAGACGCTTGTAAAGATATATGAGGCCTCCAGAGCATTTCCTAAAGAGAGCATTATAACTCGCTTAGCATCCAGCCTATTCCTGTCCTACCCAATCTCAGTAGGGAGCATGATGTTGCTTTCTACCCATCCGAGGCTGGATCAGAGGGTTGAGAACATCAGGAGGCTGGACAAGAGAGGAGAAGCTGCTCACCCCAGTCCATTACTATCAGTGTCAGTGTCAATCCTAATAATTGCAGTGGGGATAGTCAGCACGTATTATCTTGCTTCCATTCAAAGCTCCTTCATAAGGCAGCATTTACCAATGATACTCTTTAATACACCTCTGGAGGAAAAAAGACTGATTCCAACATACGTTTTAGACAGCACAGGGAAAATACACGCATTCGGTTTCTTTAGATTTAGGAATGTTTCTCCTAGCAATTTCAACGAATTGTATTTCAGAATAATAGTTTTAAAGATGAAAGAGGGAAGCCCAAATTATCACCCCGCCGTCGAACCTCGTTTAAACATTTATTCTTTAAAGGACTAAATAAGTCTGCAAAATCAGGAGGAAAACGTATTCCATGCTTTCAAAAATCGTCTACAACTTGTCCACGTCACGCTTCATCCTCTATTATCGTAATTCTAGGATTCTTGAATGGAGGGCATACATAGGGATGGCTGTGCTCGGTTTTATCTCTGGCCCAACGTTCATTGCCACATTGGTGCCATTAGAAGTCTTCAAGTTTATGTTAACGATAGGTTTCTACCTTGCATTTTCTTTCTCTATAAATAATTCTTTTGACGCGAGGAGCGACGCCCTGCAGAAAGAAAAAGCCGAGAAAAATCCTGTTGCCACAGGAGGAATTGGGTTTAAAGAAGGAGTTGTGCTTTCATCATGCCTAGCTGCTACGGGTCTGTTGCTAACACACTTTTGGTTCAAAAGCTGCTTTCCGCTCTACCTTCTGCTCGTCGCCCTTTCCCTAGCCTACTCTGCATCCCCTTTCAGGCTTAAATTTGTACCTCTTATCGACCTGGTTTCTCACGGTTTATTCTTTGGCGTACTCTTATATTTCTACGGTGTTTCGGCATCAGGCAGCACTACTTTTCAAATCCTCCTCATCGGTGTTTCAATCTTTATCTACTCGGCTGTTCTTGAGTTAAGAAACCATCTTAATGATTTCCAAGTGGACTTAAGCTCCGGAACAAGAACCACAGCCTGTTGGCTGGGCTATGAAAAATCATTAACTCTTTTAAAAGTTTTCTTAACATTCCACTGGCTCTTCCTATCGGCAATCTCTGTTTCCATCCATCCTCATATCGTGTTCCTCAACCTCTTCTTTACTGTATTATTTGCTTCAACAGGCCTGAGACGAGTGTTGTCTGACCGCTATTTGAGACTTGCGAATATCTCCACATGTATCATATACGTCTTACTTCTTCTTAAAGAACCTGGGATGACCCCTTTCCAATTCGGTGGAAACTCTTGAAGATCGCCCTATGCAGCGACTATTTTTATCCGAAAACAGGCGGCATAACGACACATGCAGAAAACTTGGCGAGAACGCTGAAGAATAGAGGACATGAAGTTACCATAATAACCAAAACTGCAGATTTCAACGATGAAACCCATGGGTTAAACGTCTTACGTATCAAATCCCTGTTTCGTAGCTCGCAGACGCTGGATATCCCAAATATAGACGAGTTGGAAAAAGCTCTCAGAGAAAACAGGCCAGACATTATACATGCTCACCACGCTTTCTCTCCAATCTCCTTGTTCTCCCTACTTGTAGGAAAAAGACTTGGAATAAAGACTGTTCTGACCAACCACTCCATACAGTTCCTTTACGATTTCAACTACCTATGGAAACCTTCTTCCTTTATGCTGTTTCCGTTTAAACAATACATTAACAATGCTGACAGGATAATAGCTGTAAGTAGGGCGGCAGCAATCTTCATATCTCATTTCACAGATAAAGAAGTAGCCATTATCCCTAACGGGGTGAAAGTTGAAGAGTTTGTCCCGCAGACTAAGAAGTTTGACGGGAAAAGCGTGCTCTTTGTCGGCAGGCTGGTGTATAGGAAGGGCTTACACCTTCTTCTAGAGGCCATTAAGCAAGTTGTGGATGAAAAGAGAGACGTGGAGCTGACGATAGCAGGCTCCGGATATTTAAGCCCTATTTTAAGGGCAGCCGTGAAAACAACAGGTCTTCAAGATAATGTTTTTCTAAGAGAAGGCTTGGGGAAGAGCGAGCTTGTCAATCTTTATCAAAGGGCCAACGTCTTTGTACTGCCCTCCATCTTCGGCGAGTCCTTTGGAATCGTTCTGCTGGAGGCCATGGCCTCCAAGACTCCAATAGTGGCTACGGCCCAAGGCGGGGTACGTGAAATAGTTAAGCACATGGAAACAGGTTTATTAGCACGAAAGAACAGAACAGAAGATTTGGCGAAAGGCATCTTAACCCTGCTTGAAGACAAAGAGCTTTCTGAGAGAATATCTTCGAACGCGTTCAGAGAAGTGAGAAAATACGATTGGGACATAATAGTCGAAAAGATAGAAGAAGTTTATGAAGAAGTCTTACACTAAACCAGACCCAAGCGCTTTCCTAAAGGCATTAGTTTCTCTTCAGTAGCTACGCTGACTCATGAAAGATCAGTTAATCCTTGCAGAAGGGAGTCGCAGAATCAGCTTAATAAGCCATTGAATCATGTTAGCGGGGGCCTTGCTCCAAGCGTAACTGGAATATCCATGATTTGATTGTTTCTAACTATCGTCACTATGATTGTTTGGTTTGGAAGCGTGTATTCCTCTAGGAAGGATAGAAGGTCGTCTCCACTTGTAATCCTCGTGCCGTTCACCCCTATCACAATGTCTCCACCCACGGTAACCCTGTTTCCCTTGATCATAACCTGCCTGCTTCCGCCCTGTAAGCCTGCTTTAGCAGCAGGCCCGTTTGCCGTAACCCCCACGATCAGCCACCCATACGTCACGTTCACACCCATTGCTGACGCTATGTCGTACGTCATATCAACACCGGTTACTCCAAGCCAAGGATGCTGATCATAAGTCCCCTTCGTGACCAAAGATTCTATCTCTCGCAGTATCGTGTTAGAAGGGATAGCGAAGCCAAGTCCCTGCGAGTCGCTCACTATAGCGGTAGTTATCCCAACAACCTCACCTCTAAGATTTAGAAGAGGCCCTCCCGAGTTGCCTGGGTTTATTGGGGCAGTTGTCTGAATGCAGTTCGCTATTGAATATCCTCCTGTAATATCTTCAGAGATCGTCCTACCGAGAGCACTCACGATACCTGAACTCATCGATCCTGCCAATCCATATGGATTCCCTATAGCCACCACGGGGTCTCCGACTCTTAGTGTCGACGAGCTTACGATTTTAAGCGGCTTGAATTCATCGCTGGAAGCGTTCACAGTGAGAACTGCTAGGTCAGCATAAGCGTCTGAACCCTTGATAACAGCAGGATAAGTGTTTCCGCTTCTAAACCTTACAGTTATGTCACGCGCATTGTATACAACATGATAATTCGTCACAATCACAAACTGATCCTTGAACTTATAGACGAAGCCTGAGCCCTGAACCCTACTGTAATAGGGACGGTAGAAAATATCGTATTTTACAACGGTACCCGTTATCAGGACGATCGAGTCCCTAACGTTTTCATAAAGCTGCGATAGAGAAAAGTTCCCACCTAAAAAATAGGTTATGTTGGTTGAATAATTCTGTATCGGCTGTAAGGCGGACACGCGGTTTTCAAGGTTTGAAAGCCTGTTTTGAAGCTCATCTATCCTGCTTACGATAAACAGACTGCTGAAAGCATAGCTTATCAACCCTCCTATCAAAACCCCTATCAGCATAAATACTACTGCTAAGACTACGGTAGACCTGCCGGCATCTCGATGTGTTAAAGAGTCTTCCACCGATCTCATTTTAAGCTACTATTGCTTGTAGTAACATGTTAATAAGCATTACTAATATTTATTTACACGAAATAAAACTATCCAGCACCTCTAGTTTAAAAGCAGAAAAATGAAAAACGGGACATGCGGCGTCCGGGATTTGAACCCGGGTTACCAGCGCTCAGCCGCGAAAGGCGATGGCAGGCTGATGTCCTGGCCAGACTAGACGAACGCCGCCACTTCATCGATAGAGAATGGCGGTTAAAAAGTTTTACTCCCCAATCCCCATTTTAATTCCTCTCCTACACTCTAAATGGTCTTCATGAATAGAATCCCAGCTCTGTGAACATTTATCTCACCCCGTAGCCTTACTTACATGTCGAGCATATGCAAATAACGTGTTCTTCTCAACTCTGGGAGATAATGCTTATAAGAATAGGGAGTGTAACGGGAGTATGGCTGATAAAATACATTGTGCTCATATTCTTGTTAAGACCGAGCAGGAGGCTAAAGAGATTCTTGAACAGTTGAAGAAGGGAGCGAGCTTCTCTAGGCTGGCTGCTGAGAAATCTCTGTGTCCATCGAAAAAAAGAGGTGGAGACTTAGGGTTCTTCGGAAGAGGGCAGATGGTGCGCGAGTTTGAAACAGTCGCATTCGCATTGAAAAAAGGCGAGGTTTCCCAGCCTGTTAAGACACAGTTCGGCTGGCATATAATAAAAAGGCTGGAGTAAGACCATGGGAAGATGCTTCGTTCGCCTTTCACAGCTGGATTGGAAAACCTTTAGGCTTATATAGTTGTGATTTATTCCCGGACTAATGGATTTAACGCCGCTCTTAGCCTCCTTCCTGCTGGTGGCAGTTGCAGAGCTTGGAGACAAGACACAGATTGCTGTCATAACCTTATCGTCCCATCATAATGCTCTTCTCGTCTTCATCGGTGGGATTCTGGCTTTACTGCTGGTTTCAGGTTTGGGTGTGGCCATCGGGGAAACTTTTACTATGATTATCCCTCTGTCCATGATACGCTTCGCGTCAGCAATCCTATTCCTAGCTTTCGGCGTTTACACTATTCTATCAGCTGGAAAAAAAGAGGAACAGGTTGAAAGGTTTGGCTCAAAGTCTGTCGCTTTATCCGTCTTCTCAATGGTCGCCCTGATGGAGCTTGGAGACAAGACGCAGCTGGCGGTTATGATGCTTGCAGCAGAGTATGGCACACCCCTCCTAGTTTATGCTGGAGTAGCATTAGCTTTCACAGCCATAACCGGGCTTGGAGTCTTAATCGGCTGTAAGCTTCTGAGGCTCATACCCCTGCGACTCGTCAAGCTTGGAGGCGGAGTAGTCTTCATACTGTTTGGAATAGTTTTTCTCCTAAATGCTGTTTTGCCGATTTACCTTAACACTTAACTATCTTCGGCTCCACACCATCAGTTATTAGTTTCTTCATATATTTCAATGCTGCTTTAACATGCCTATCCACCGCGTCGATCCCTTGATACTCATGGTTCTCCAGCACAGGCGAGCATTCCTCTGAGGAAATAAACCGGTCGAAGCCTATTCTCTTAAGCTCCCTTATAAACGCGGGGTAGTTAATATACTGGTCTCCAATAAATTGGCTGCGCTTCATAATGATTTCGCCGGAAGGAGATTCGTCGAACGAGGACGAGCTGTAGTGCGAGAGAACTATCCCAATCTCTTTGCACGATTCAACAGCCTCACGAATATACTCGTTACTCTGATTAGTGAAAAGAGGAGCGTCCAGACATAGTTTCACATTATCCATACTTGTTTCCTTAACCATTTGAAGCGCGTCCTCATACCCGAGCCTTATTACTGGAGGATGATTTTGCAGTGCGATTATGATCCCATAGTCACTTGCCCATTTAGCCGCATCCCGAATTCCCTGCACGGCCCACCTCCACATTTTCTCTCTCGTTGCAAACATGCTTTTAAAGTCAAAAAGCCTGTATCCAAAATCGTAGGTCCCTAGATCATCATACCTAGAGGTGCCTGGCCAAGCTGCGAAAACCTTCACTATGTTTGTGTTCAAGTCTGCTGCAAGCCCTATGGATTCTTTCACCATGCAGAGATTGTTCTCCCGTTCCTCAATAATTGGGCTGACAAAATTCGACATAGTTTCGACAGCCGCTATCCTAATGTCATGAGAGCACGCCAGCTCCGCTACTTCTTTTCTCGCAGACTCGTCTAGGTCGCAGGGCAGTGCCACTGGTCTTTTAGTCTCTACGGTTATGCCGTCGAAACCCAGTTCCTTCGCTTTCGCGATCTGTTCTTTCAAAGATAGAGCATCCCCCTTATACCAAAGGCCGCAGTATGTTACTGTAAATAAAGCTGTTTTAATCATCTTCTTATTTAGAATCTAAATCTTTTATTTAAATCTTGACTCACGTTACTTACTTGATCCCGAAATATTTTTCCATGTCTCGTAAGCAGGCTTCTCCTCACCGTTTCTTTTTATGAGGCCGATGCAGTCGTTCACATTCAAATCGTGCAACCACGCCCAACCGAGCAGGTGTAAGTTTATTCCCTGCTCCCTAGTGAGACGCCCCACTAACTTGTACTATGAAGTTGGCTTGTGCTTGTTCACCGCCGAAAAACATCTATTGAGGGCCAGCCTAGTTCGCTAAAGCCGAATAGTTTACCCGGCAAGTAGCCCAATGCTTCAGAGTAATAGTCATCAGGAATATTAGAAGGCCTACTTATTCCCTGAACAGCGTAAGGATAGCTTGTGAAGACGAGGAGATCCATTTTTCCCTGGTTGAACATTCGTAGAACACTAAGATCCGCCTCCCCATTCTCAGACACTATTTCACAAGCGAATGTGCAGAAAACCTTGGTTTCAGGAGAGATCTTCTTTACCGCGTCATATATCTCTTCATAAAGACTGACGAAATGCTGAAAACCATTAGGATTCTTTTCATCCCTACCTTATTTCTCATACCACCGAATTAACCTCATTACCAATAGAAAGATACAGTGGTCTTAAAGACTTCACAACGTCAAGGACTGCCTGCTTATAGGCTTCCCTCCACATAGGGTTGCTTAGAGAAGCGTTTTCCATGCCCGGTGGGGTTATGAGCGTAACGTTAGGCCCGATGAACGAGACATGGATCAATGGAAACATTCCATTCCCACGTATGTTTTTATCCACAAATTCGCGTCCCAAGCTTCCTAACAGTTCTCCGGCGATACTGTAGGATGGCGTCGGCCTTCCCCAGACAGGCGAGAACTCTGAGTATTGCGCTGCTTGAGAATAGGCTTCTTCAAAAGAACTGGTTATTCCCGGCGAAACTTGAAACAACTACTAATGCAGCCACTATGAGAAAAGACAGCAGCAAGACTGTTTTCGCCGGCATTGTTTCTCTCCTAAACGTTAAATATTGAGGAGTTCGCAAGCCCGGTTGCTTAAAAACCCTTAAGCATGCGAAACTCTTCCGCCTTAGACTGTGAAAAAATGCTCACGTCTCCATAAGCACTGTTGCAATCCACATGCCGTAAAGGCTTTTTAAGCAGCGCAGAAGAATAGTAAGAAACACGTGTAAATGCTTGTTTAATTTTGAAATTTATACGTGGTTTTTGTTTTCACGAACCAGCCTTTTATAACCATATGTTGCCACTACCCCTGTCACGAAGACTATGTTCAGAATTAACAGATAAAGACCGCCTAGCGTAGTCTCAAGTGTTGGAAACATGAAGAAAGATAGGTTGTTCATTGTGTGCAATAGCATCATGGCTAAGATGCTGCCGCCAGTATTGTTGTACACCCAAGTGAATAGTATTGTTCCGCAGAGTATTAGGATCATGAAGCCCCAGACTGGAGTTTGAGACTGAATCGATCCGGATATGAAGAACAAGGGCAGGTGCCAAGCTCCCCATATGACTCCAAGCACTAGGCTTGAGACGAGCGCGTTCCATCTCGCCTGAAGCCTGTCCAGGGCGTATCCTCTCCATCCCCACTCCTCTTGGAACGGCCCTCCTAGAGAGAATATGTATACAAAGCCAACAGCAACAGATAACGGGTTAGCTAAAACGGATAGTTGAGGCAAAGCCTCGCCGCTAATTATTGCCAGTAGAAGCGCACTACCGGTCATGATTGGGAAAAGGAGGAAAACTGGGATAAGCCACTTTTTACTAAACCTGTAGTCAACTCCTCTTTTCAGCAGACTCTTTACTCCTTTTCCTCCTTCAAAAGCATAAGTGAGGAAGAAGGCTGAGACGAACGGGCCGAAAGCAGCTGGGTTAAAAGGGCTGAATAGGAACCCGGTGAAAACAGAGGGGGCTTGTAGTGAACCGGTTGAAATTAGAGCTTGAGGAACCCAGAACAACCATGAGAAAGCAAAGGCAATTAAGAAATATAACCATAAGCTGCGGTTCAAGTTTTCTTCGGGTCTCATTTTAAAGCAACCCTCTTCAGCAGGCATTTAAATCTTAGCTTGGAAATGAGTTCAGAGCAAGATGCTTCCCAAAAATTGGCGTACGGGTAGAAATGATTCTAGATGTGTTGAAAGATTTCAACTGGTTGTTCGACGTATGCACTACTCAGGAATTTAAACCCTGCTTGAAGGAACCCACACTAGGGTAACTAGCTGAACATGAATATTTGTTTTTTTCGGCGCATATAATACGTTCTCGAAAGTTTCAGCAAGAGGATTGATTTTTGTTTCCATGTAATTGATCTCAGATTGGAACTGGGCTTCAAGTTTTTCCCGCTCCTGTTGCAGGGCTTTCAGGTTCTCCTCTGCTTGTTCTTTATTCCTCCTCTCCTTCATAGTACGGGATATTTCTCTCGTCGCCCTTGTGGCACGAGTGCCTGACCTTCTTCCAAGAATCGAGCCTAAAATGGTTTCACCCAAGGATACTGCAGCCTCATATTCCCTGCTTTTAGCCTGTGCCTGCTGTTCCTCTAAAGTCATTTTTGCCCTTCTTATCCGCTCATCTAGCCTGGCGAAGGCTGTAGTGTACTTCTTCCGAAGCTCTTCAATCTGTTGGTCACGCTTTTCCCTTGCGATTTGTTGAAGCCTAATCCTGAAGTCACGCTCGGTTTCCCCTGGTTTCGACAACTCGTTGAGAGAAGGACTTCTTAAAAGCTGGAGCTTCTGAGTTCTTAAAAGCCAGTTTGAAAAGTCTTTCTCCCAGTAAACATAGTTTTTCGCATTCATGGCAGCTGGAGGCAGATCAGCATATGGCAAATCCTCCGGCGGTTTTTCTAAAAGATCCGAGACCTTCACGTCTACTTCTTTAGCCTCGTCCCAATTGACAGGCACTGGTTTTTCGCTGATAGGAGTGATGAAGGCTTTTTCCAACGTCATGTAAATGCCCTCTTTCGGCACCGAGTACTGAATACGTGCAGCCCCAATCAGCATAGGTTGATAAGTCAGCTCTGCTCGTTTTCCTGTTTCTTTTTCAAAAGGCATATAATATTCTCTTATGCCAGGCGGTACGATGGGTTTCTTACCGGTTGCTGTTAATGCTGCTGGAGCAGACGGGGCTACTGCAGGATGAGGAGTGGGCTGTGGGCTGATTAATTTTCCACGCTGTTTTTTCATCGGCTCAGCCAGTACTTTGATCTGCTCCCTCGTCAGAGGCCCCCGCAAGTAGGACATTGCCCATCTTGTTTCGAAAACCACAGGCATGTCTTCATGCACATCATTCATAAGAAATATCCGATTCCCCAAGCCGGACAGAACCCTGTCGAAATACTGCCGGCTGAACTGTTTGTGACTTGCCAACGCAGCGCCCTCGAGCCCGTCTAACACCCGTTCCTTGTCCCGTTCAGTCTGAAGCCGCCCGAGAAACCATGTGCCTGCATTCGAAAGCGTCTTATAATCCAAGTCTATCGGGTTCTGCGTCGCCAACACTACGCCCAGCCCGAAAGCACGAGCCTGTTTCAGAAGGGTTATGAGAGGGAGTTTTGAAGGCGGATTAGCCACAGGCGGAAGAAACCCGAAGACCTCGTCGATGTAAAGTATGGCGCGTAAACTCGTGGTGCCGGACTGGGTTCTCACCCACCCCACTATCTGGTTGAGGAGAAGAGACACGAAGAACATTCGTTGAGCATCATTCAAGTGAGCAATGTAAAATATTGCTACCCTCGGCTTACCGCTCGGCGAGTAAAGAAGCTGGCCTACATCCAGCGGGTCTCCTTCAAGCCAAAGGCTGAAGCCCGGCGCGGCGAGAAGATTATTCAGGCGCATGGCTAGTTCGAAACGGTCTTTCGACGGGTAGAATGATTCTAGGTCAAGAACCCCGATACGCTTCAAAGGCGGAGACTGGATGAGTTGAATCAAGCGTCCCAGATCTAGGTCTTCACCATTCCGCCAGCATTGTGCAAGAATATTAGACAGCAGAATATGCTCCCTTGATTTAATCGGGTCAGCCTCTATCCCTAGAAGCGAAAGCAGGCTTGTAACCGTCGTGTTTATCCTCTCTTGAAGAAGCTCCTCATCCTGTATTATCTCGGGAGGAGGCGCTGCGAAAGACTTCAGAATTGAAATC
This sequence comes from Thermoproteota archaeon, assembly GCA_026414125.1. GTDB lineage: Archaea > Thermoproteota > EX4484-205 > EX4484-205 > JAAOZP01 > JAAOZP01. The sequence continues at coordinate 17,828 of JAOAJQ010000001.1, read as the reverse complement.
TGCAGCCCCGCATTGCTCCCAGGAGTGTAAACTAGGAATTCAACTGAATCACGAAGCCTTTTAATACGGTTTCCATCCTGACCCCATTTTTGCAATCCCTCCCTCCATAAAGCAGCCTGCTGCTCAGCAAACTCTTCTGGAGAAAGCCCCTTTTTCAGTGCGTCCTCCTCATTTATCCAAGGCAGAAAATCCTGGCCCTGCAGCCCGGGAAAAGTGAGAAGCAGGTTCACAACATCCCCCTTAGGGTCTATTAAAATAGCCGGGACACTGTCAATCGCAGCCTCTTCGATAAGGGAAATGCATAATCCTGTCTTCCCGCTCCCAGTCATGCCGATGCACACTGCATGTGTAACAAGATCCTTAGAGTCGTAAAGCAGCAACTCATTCAAAGGAGACTTCTTCTCAATATCGTAAAGACGACCTAGGTAGAATACCCCAAGCTTTTCAAAACTCTGCATTCCAGTCTACTCCTTAAGAATGAGGAAGAATCCATATAAAGTTATATGCTGCGGAAAAAGAATGAACCACTCAACAAACAAGCAACCAAAAGTAGCAAAACTTAACGGAAAAATACGAGGTTAGGGTTTAAACATCAGCTTAATTTCTCGGTTTTATCTAAAAATATGTCAGAACTATCAGATAAACATACACAGGTCATTGAATCCGCGCTCTTTAAAAGTTTGGCCTAAGCATTCTTAGATAAAAAGCATCCATACGCTTAATGAGGCCCGTCCTAAAAAGAAGTAGTACACGCTTATGTTTACAAGTATAAGGGTTTGGTAACGCAGATATTAAGGCAAAGCCGTCCTTAATTTAAATCAGAAAAACCATTATTTTGAAAGGTTTAAAAAGCAATAAAGATCTAAATCCTGTGGAGAGAATTGCGAAATGAAAAGAAAAGAAGTGAAAAATAAGACTCTAAAAATTAAGTGGCAACGGCTTATGTCCGATGGAAAAACTTGTCCAAGATGTAGGTTAACGGAAAAAGAATTGGAAAAGGCTATTTCCACTCTTAAACAAGCTCTTGCCCTAATGAACATACAGGTTATCCTAGAAAAAGACGAACTTTCTATCGCGGAATTCGAAAAAGATCCTCTAAAATCCAATCAGATTTTGATTAACGGTTTACCGTTAGAAGACTGGATTGATGGAAAAGTCGGTCAGAGCCCGTGTTGCGATGTTTGTGGCTCTTCCGAGTGTAGGACTGTCACGATAGGAGAGGAGGCCTATGAAGTAATCCCTGCAGACTTAATCATTAAGGCAAGTCTACTAGCCGCCTCGCAGCTAGTCGCTACGGAAACAAATAAACCATGTTGTGAAAAAGCACCGACAATTGATTGCTGCCGAAAATAGAGCAGCCTTTAATAAAAATCTGAGATTGCCCTCTCAGCAATTTGACTATTCAAAAGTAGAGCTCGCCCTCTTCGGTATTTAATCCTTACTTTTAGTAGCGCACGCTAAGCAGGTTTTACCAAAAATCATTTTACGTAGGTAAAAGAAAGTCAAGAATTGAGTCTTGGAAGAGGTCTTTAAGGAATTGGATCATCAGAAGAGAAGAGATATCCTAAGATACGTTGGTGAAAAGAACAGCTGCCTTCACTGAGATTCTACGTGCAAGCAAAATACCTGATAGTCCAACTCTTTCCTATCATCTCCGAAGCCTAGCTCCTTTCATAAAACAAGAGAATGGGAAATACAGCCTCACTCCGATAGGGGAAAGATGCTTACAGCCTCTTACTCAGAACAATAACATCTAACAAGCTGGCTCTATTCCAGAAGAACAAGTATGAAGATACATTAGGGAACACGGTGATATGGATTGCTGCAATCGCTGCCGCTGCAGTTTTGGAAGTTAATGTGATTCTGTCGAGTGTTATTCTTCCAAGATTAGCTGCTGTTAGCGTACACCTAACTTACGAGCTGTTCGAGTAAATCTAATGACATGCTATGCTTTCAGAAAAACAAAGTTAAAACTGAGAATTTAAAAACGTTAGAACAAGATGCGGGGGTGGGATTTGAACCCATAAGAATTCATTTATCAAAGCACAATATGAAACCAGATAATAGGCAGTCACGAGGATTCGGATATACAAAGCACGTGCTATATGTTTAAACTGAGTCTTATAGTCCCCTCTTCCTCCTTATTTCATACTTCGCAAAGATGGCATTGCAGAACTCTAAGAACTCTTTCCGTTTCTCATTTAAGGTATAGTAGGCTTGCTGTGCGAGCTTACATGCAGCAATAACTGCTTCAACCCTCTTCTTAATCTCCTCGAATTTCTTTTCTTCATCTATGTCGCTTCCATCGAATTTGGATATTAGACCAAGCTCGTAACTGACTTCATCGATATTCACCCTGACTTCAACCTCATACTTCTCCGATATCCTTTTAGCTACTTCATCAAACCAAAAGCAACCTTAGGAATGCATGCCAGTAGGGTTCTCTAAGGTGTTTCTCTAAATTCCTCCTGTTGAAGTAGTCCTCAAGAGCCTCTTTTTCCCTCTTTTCGATGATCTCCCATATTTTCTCCTTCTCTTCCCTATCGCTCTTTGCTTTAGCGAACCTAAACCGATAGCTCTTAATTAAGCACTCGCCTATATAATCTTTAGCCCTATCCAACGATTTTGATTGCACGGTTACCGTTCCGTATTCATATTCTGTAACGAACCTGACCATAGCAAAACTCGGAGTTCTCACTCCCCATCTCCATCTACGAGATACCTCCGGTATATCTATTTCGAACGGTTCAAAGCTGCCAATTGTTACTTCATCCTTTAGCCTTACGTCTAAGTAGTTCTTCAGCTTGTTAAGGAAGCCTTGGTTCATCCTTCTAACCCTCCTCCCTACAGAGGAACTCTAAATACGGTTCTTAAAATCTCCCACCATCGGCGGGTATAACTCACCCTCAATTATTTTGCTCAGGAGACCATGTAATGATTAAAATAACCCCATAAGGAGCTGCCCATTTGGGATCCTCAAAGCGGTTGCTCTCTGTCCTTGCATCCTTTATTTGTCTTTCAAATCCCTCAATATTCTCAGGATTTTCTACATATTTTACCTCGATCACAGTAATATAGGTGTCTTTATTGAACATCTTTCCATTCACGGTCACAGTTTCGGTAATTTTAATTTCGAAATCAGGTTCTCCCGAATCCCCCAAGCGCGCGCTAAAAAGTTATTAATCCCTCAAGCAGATTTACAACAAGCCCGGGAAGCCCGGTGGAGCCAAAAAAGGCGTCGATTGTAATGGCAAAGCGTCGCGCCAAGACATGGGGGGCTTTGGTGCAGTTTAGCGTATGCTTGCGGAGAAACCCCTTGATGAGAGTTCGAATCTCTCCCGGGCTACTAAAAATGGTTTAAAGCTTTGGTTTTAATGCTGTTCACTGTTAGCCTTATATGCGTGCACTACTCTATTAGAATTAAGCGTCTACGACAGTAGTTTTTCTAGGGCTGAGTATAAGTCGCTCGCAGCCGTCTCCCTTCTCTTTTTATTCTCCTTCAAGTATTTTCCAGCCAGGTTTTCGAAAACGCTTCTCGTGATGCGTCCTCCTCTAAACCTTTCGATAGTGCTGTTAATCATGTTTTTAGAATCGCTGTTTATTTCCTCGAAGATCCTGTAGCGTCTCTCAACCTCCTCGCCCACCCTAGTGTTTATCCGTGAGACCTCCTCAATTGCTTTCAAAATCTTTTTCTCAGCTCTTGATATTCTCCTCTCGTATTCTCCAACTCTCTCCCTATACTCTCTGGAAGAAATCTTTCCAACAGCGTTTTTAACCTTGATTTCCTCCAAAAGCGTTTCGCAATCAACCTTTTCACGGAGAGCCTCAGCCAAATCGTTCACAAGCCTCTCAGCCTCTTTTCCTCCCTTAGCTTCAACGGGCTTCGCAACCTCCTCTCTGAAGATCTCAGTCACCATCAATACGAGCAACGTCAATAAGCCGAGGAGCATTGAGATGCTTTTACCAGCCTCTAGCTGTGCTGAGGAGAAACTGATCTGAAAAGGCTGGGCAAGTATGTCCGGCATAGCGTTACGTATCGTGAGGGAGAATGCCTCACTGTTTTCGATGCTTGTAACGGTTGACTCCGCCTCTATCTTCCAGCTTTTCCTACCCTCTACTCTCACGCTTAAATAATACGTGCTGACAATATCCGTATAGTTGGGCAAGCCTGTCAACCGAATAGTGGTTAAACCACCGTTTAAGCCCACAAGCATGTTTTTAACAGGAACGCTGTATTCAACTATTGCTTCATACTCCTGGCCTGGTCTCAAGGAGTATCGCGAATAAACCGTTATAACACTCGTGTTGGCTACTGATGATGCGCTAGAGTATGTTTGAAGTGGGCCCAGCGCATCCTTCACCTTAACCGATTGATTAATACTTGTGGGGATGTTTATCTTAAGTATTTCACTCCTGTAGGAGTTTCCAACGTATTTCAGCTTTAACAAGTCTTTCACTTTGACTTGTAGCTGCTTAGCCACAGTTATCTCCCTAACCAGGCTTTTTATCACGCACCTGTCGAACGATTTAGAGAAAACTATTCTACCAGTCACATTTCCCACAGTCTTCGTCCGGAAATACTGGTTCCATAATCCTATTACACTGTCGTTCAGGAAAATAGGGTGGAAGTATTGCAGAGAATACCCTTTAATCACGCCCGTGGTTAAGAAGGTGAAGTTAACGTATTCAGGCATGATGCTGAAGCCGGTTAAAACCGGTAGCTTAAACCCCACGTAGTCTTCAGTCACATTGTCGCGTTGAACCAGGCCGAACCTGACTGTAACGTTCAGCCGTTCACCCTGAAAAGGAGGAATCTCTGCAACCAAGTAATCATAGTCCTCAGCCTCCTCAAGCTTCAGAGCTATCGCTTCCCCATTCTCCAGGAATAGTTTAGGCATGTCTACGGATAAAACAAGGTTTGGAGCCGCCCATTTTGGAAGCTGTATCTTGAAAGTCCAGTTTGCCTCGTCTAACGCTCTTATCGTTTTCGGGCCCATCGTCAGGTTCACGTTGAAAAAAGCGATTGCCTCCTCATCCATGTTGGCCTTCACATAAACATAGAGGTCTGAAAGCTCGAACTGGCCCGACGTCTTTATGCTTACAAGAAGGCTGAAAACCATTATTAGAATCAGTATTGGGACGAGCGTACACCCTGTTTTTCCACGTGGCTGCATCGCTAGCCGTATTTACACGAGGGTTAAAAATCTTTATTTTAAAGTCTGCTGAGCTTAAACGATGCTTCAAAACTATGTGTCGAAGAAGGCGGTTATCCATGGGACAGTCAGGTTTGAAGGTAATAATCTGGTTCTAGGGAGAAGCGAGATAGGGGAGGAATCATATATCGGTTTCAACACGATAATAGGGTATCCCTCTAAGAAAAGCCTATCAAGCTTAGGAACTATGCCGGAAGACCTCAGTATTCTCGACGAACTTTCAAGCGGCACGAAAATAGGCTCCAGCAGCCTAATAAGGTCTGGAAGCGTGATTTACGAAGAAGTTGTCACCGGCAGGGGCCTCGTAACAGGCCACAATATTCTAATCAGAGAAGGAAGCAGAATTGGGGATAATTGTTTAATAGGAACCGGGTCGATGCTCGACGGAAGCGTTTCAATAGGCAACAATGTTAGAATACAGTCGGGCGTGTATCTCCCGCACGGTACTATTGTTGGCGAAAACGTTTTCATAGGTCCTTACACGTGTGTCACTAATGATCGCTACCCGGTTTCAGGCAGGCTGACCCCTGTTACAATAGGCAATGGCTGCGTGATAGGGGCTAACTCAACACTCATATCTGGAGTACGCGTCGGAGATAATTCTGTGGTTGCAGCAGGCTCCGTGGTGACTAGGGATGTTCCTCCAAACACTGTTGTCCTAGGCGTACCGGCAAGAATATATATTACTAGGGAAGAGTACGAGGCTAGGAGGAGGAAGCATGAGCAAGGAGTCTGACGTGCTTTCAGAGGTTAAGAAGGCTGTCTCCAATGTTGTCGACCCTGAGATAGGGCTAACCCTCGGAGAACTCAACCTTATCAAAGACGTTAGAAGGGAAGACGGCAGCATAATTGTGGAATTCGTTGCGACAACACCCTTCTGCCCTCTGGCAGAGATTCTAGCATTAATGGTTAAGGACGCGGCGAATGCAGTCGTTAAAGACGAGAAGATCCTGGTTTACATTAGGAAACACATTAACGAGGAAAGCATTAACGAGCGGATAAACAGGGATTAAAAGAGCTCTTAGCAAGCATCTTGCTGAACCTATTCTGTTTTAAAAGTTTGCTCCGATTGTAATGTTTGCCCGCTCTTCCTGTACTCTTTAATCAGCTTGTAAACCGCCGCCGCGTAAAACGGCAGTGTCAGCACCATCAAACCCGTTGCGAAAATTACTTGAGAAACCAATCCGAATTGAGCGAACATATGGTGAACCTCGCCAAAGAATAATATGAATGATAATGAGAGTGTGAATAGAGCTAGGAAGAGTATGCTTCTCATCTTCACCTTGAACTGCGTAATCATTACTCCGAGAAGATAGTGAATTGAGAGGAATAGCCAACCGCTTAGAAACAGTATGTCGCTTGCAGCAGGGTTCCAGAGGCAGAACCACAGATGGAGCAGGGGAGAAATTATGAGCCATCCTATAAGCCAAGGTGACAATTCATACCACTTTATGGATAACTCCTGAGGTTCCTCATGCATGCTACGGGGCTCCCCTTATACAGGTTTCTAGATCCTCTTATCATCCGTTTTTCAAACTCGGTGTAGCGAATAGTAGAATCCTTCTCCATCACCCACCCCCCGCAAAGCCGAGTATTCTGATAAGAAAATGCTGCACGGTTTTTAAGTCTTTACACCGGGTTTAATAGTTTAAACCGCGAATACTATTGTTAACTTAATAGAGCCTGTATCTTAAAATTCCCCCTATGCCGCCGATCCTCCTGAGTTTCTCCGCCGACTCGTGTCTGCCGCTAACTATTGTTACTTCCCCACCGTACTGTTCAACGAGCCTTATCATCTCCATCACCCTCTCCCTCAGGGAGCCTGACTTGGAGGCCTGCTTAACGTGTATTATCAGCTGGCTTACCGCCCCTTTTTCAACAGCCTTCCAGGTTTCCTCCAAACCGTAGACAGCCTTCTCCTCAACCAGGCTTTCAAAGAAGCTTTCTATAGCCGTTATCTCGTCGACAATCTTCAACTCCCTTGCCACAACCTTCATCTCGTTGCTCCTTAGAAACTCGTTTACCGCCGATATTGTTCCCCCGGAAGAGTGGAAGCACCCGGCTACAGAGGCTTGAAGATCCCTATATTTTTCCTCCATGAATTTCAAAAAGGCTTCGCGCGTGACGCTGGGGCCTACTAGGATTATCTTCGGCTTACCCTCCTTAACCCAGACGCTTCTAAGAGTCTTCGACACCTCGTGGAAAAACCTTACGGCCAGGGCTTCACGCTCCTCAGGAAAGTTTTTCCCAGGAATATCCTGCTCAACCTCGAGGCTCTCAACAACACCGTAGTCCTTCACAACAGCCAGTGTAGCGGTTCCAAGCTCAACCGCCACGACGATATACTTCTTCGTGTTCACATCCTGGCTTAGAATCTTCCTGTGAACGGGGGAAATCTCCTGCTTCTCAACCACAACCCTGTCCCCTACGCCTATGGTCAGAGTATGGTAGTGGCCGAGGACGCCCTCCATGTCCTCCGGGCATTCTAAAACCCTGCCTCTAAGCTGAATGGTTTCAGCCAAGACTTCGAACTCAACCTTTTCAACCATTATTTTCAGAAGAGCTTTACGCCTGCTCTTCTCGCCTTCATCAATCTTCAGTACTCGCACGGTTTCCGCAGAAGCCAGATCACCCTCGTCAATAAGATGGTAAGCCTTCCACAATTCCTCGCCTGAGAACGGCCTAATCTCTAAAACCTTCTTATCATAATCTACCCTAATCATAAAACTCTTCTTCCTCCACACCTTGGTGACGATGAAGAATCATAAGCCATTTTTCAAACCGGTGAAATCAAGGATGAATATAAGCCTTGTACTTCAATAGTTTCTTCCCGCGGAAAGCGCCGGCGGGAAGACTCGAACTTCCGACCAACGGGTTAACAGCCTCAGCCTCTTTTCCGAGTCCGCTGCTGTGGGTCGTTTAAACTACCTGCTGAGCTACGCCGGCGCGGCTTAACGTTAAACGTCTGGGCTTAAAATATTTTTCTATTCTCTAAGCCTGAAAATAAGTCCGATAACGCCCAGAAGCGTTACTACTATGCTTGTGAAGAGGAAAAACGGGTAAGTTATGCCTAGGGCTTCCCCCGTGTTAATAGTATAGTATAGCAGTACAGCTCCACAACCGGTTAAGAGGGCTGCGAACAGTTTCGCCGCAACGATGTTTGCTTTCAAATCGCCTCTACGCTTTAAATCTTTAAGATAAATCTTTCCCCGGAGTCTTCTCTCAAATTTTGGACGTTAGTGCCTTGTTTTACGCTAGTCTTTTCTTAAGGTACACGTCGACCATGAATGATAAACCGTACTTGCTGAACGCCTCTTGCTCAGCTTTCTTCTTTATCTCGAAGAACCTGTCTATCTCCCTCTTCCACGGGTCCTTAGCGTACCTCTTATCCTTCTTAAGCTCGTTCAGCCTTTTGATGTCCACGTCTAGAAGCTTGGTGCTTGGAAGCTTATACTCCTCTATGTCTGAAGCGTAGACACCCATCCACCTTGCCTTCGGCGTAGCCAGCTCAGGCACGTGCGCAGCATTGGCAGAACCTGAGATTATTACCTGCGCAATATGCAGCCCCCATGGATCCGCGTCGGTGAAAATGTACACGGGCAGGTCTAGCTCCACGTTAAGCCTCCTTATGAGGCGTCGAGTAGCCCGGGGAGCCTGCCCAGCAGTATGGATGAGAATAGCGTTATACTTTTTCCAAGCCTTCTCCTCGACGAACCTTGTGAACATGGCGCCTTTCTCGATGCAGAGAACCTTGTCAGCCGGGGTTTTCACGAACCTGGCTGTGGCTAGTGCTGGGCCTATCATCAACCCGTCAGGGTGTGAAGTCAGATTAATCTTCTTACCCTCGTAGCCTTTAACAGTATACTCGATGGTTAGGTCTGCGAATATGGCGCTCCTCTCCTCAGGGTAAATGTTGAAATCCTCCCTGGGCGAGCCCACTACGGATTCAAGCTCGGTTATTATCCTGTCTGACTCGCTCTGATCCTCGAAGCCAAGGTCCACGCCCTCAGCCATGTAGAAAACATCTCTTAACGTACTGGTCTTATCCTCGTCGATAAGCTTCCTCGCTAGGCTTGCAATCCATATGAGCTGGGTTAAAGGCTTCAAGTGTTTCACGTTGCGCGAGGTGCGAACCGCCTTCTTAGGCCCAAGAACATAATGGCCCTTCTTATCGTCGAAGATAATGTTGTCAACAGTCCTAAGAGGTAGCTCGAGTGAGGGAGGCTGCCTGTTCTCAACCTGCTTAAGTATTTCAAGAGCTAGGCCAACTATGTTCTTCCGAGCCTTAGACTCCCTTTTCATCGCTCTGAGGCTGGGGCGAGAAGGTGCTTATTAAAGTATCCATTTAAACCCTAGGCTTATCGTTTAACAGGATGCTAAAGCCGATGGAAACGTATTTATGATGCCTCCCCCAATCTTTCCCTGGGCGGCAGGTAGGCTCGGGGAGCTCGCCATTCCCTGAACCCGAAACTGGCGACACGCGGGGAGCCGATAACCTGGGGACAGGGCTGCCTCAACGCAGCCGGCTGCAGCAGGTCTGTGAAAGCCATCCTTACTGGGCGGGAGTAGCAGGCTCGCCCGCCGTAGGGTGGGCGCGTCTGCCTAATTGCCGAACCCGCTAGGCCCGGGAGGGAGCAGCGGTAAGGCAAGCTACCTGCGTTGGTAAGAGACGGCTGGAGGGTAAACCTGTTGCACGCCAGCTGCGTCGGAGGGGCTCGACCCCCATGGGGCTGCCGCCCGCTTTTCACGAGCCCAAGCTACTGACGCTTTCTCTCTTAAGAGGCAGCTACTTATTCCTTAAGGTTTGTTTCGGCTTCATGTAAAGTTTAAGGCAACCATTTGATGCCCCTCTAGCTTTGGCAGCGTGAATTCAATACGGTTATTCTTTACTTCGAAATCTAATGGATCTTCCTCTGGGACACGTAGCACTTCTCTAACCTTGTTAGAAACTCTCAGTGAAATCTTAAGACTAAACAGAGGAATTAGGTCCTCAATTGTGTCAAAATCTTGGCCTCTACGTTCAGGTATGTAATGCAGTAAATGGAGTATCCAGCGGTTCTCAAACTTCTGCTCGTTTAAAGTTACTAGAGTTGTTGAGGGAGCTTCTACACTAACCAAAGGTTCCGGAAGCAGTATATCTAGAGCGTTTAGAAATAGTTTTTTATACCATGATGGCGCATTTTTGTGATACTGTGAGAAAATGGGGTGAACGAAATAAATCGTCCGTCCGTTTCGGATTATGCCCGGATAACTTAATTTTCCGGAAGATGGTGTTTGACGATGCGAGCAGAAATGTTTGTACGTTCTGTCAAAGTAGGGTGCAACAACATAAGCTAGAACCTGGCTACCTTGTTCAGGTTCTACTTCTAATCCTCTCGTGTACATTACATGCTCAGTTTCTGGCAATCCTTTTCCAATTTCTTCCTTAGGAACAATATAGTCTGTGCTATAGGGAGCGTGACCCTTCAATTTGACTCCTAGCTCTTTAAAAGCGAAATCGGTTTTATCATTACTTAAGCCTGACTCGTAGGAGGCGATGACTGAACCGCCGTCAGCTATAAACTTTCCCAATTTACGGGCTAAGTCTGGGGAGACTGGAATATTATCTGGCAGTATTAGGACTTTAAATCTAGAAAGGTCTGAAGCGGAATCAATTATTTCAAACTGATGGAAACCTTCTTGGAGCATCCGTGCGGCACCTATTATAGCCGGAGGTAATTGGCCGAAGCTAGAGCTTTCCATAAATTCTTCAGGGGTTAAGACACCTATTTCGCTTAAAGGCCTCGTGCTTTTACACCAAGGCTCCTTCTTCTTGATTTGAGAATAGACCTCTCCAATAAGCTTGTAAGTAGCTTGGCAGATCCTCCCAGATGGATGCAACTGGTCACCTATGGAACATTTTGCAGCTAAAGCTAGCATTCTGAAGCATTCAAATTCTAGAGCCCGCTTGTTCTTGAACGAATGAAAGTCACCCCACGAAGTATGGAACTTACCCGTCATTCCCAAACAGTCAACACCAAGATTACGAGCATACCTTACAGCTACTGGAAAATGCATATACCCCCATCCCCCGCTAGGAAGCGATTCAATCTCGAAATGGGTATAAGCGCTAACCGTGCTTCTCTGCATCGGACCGACATGCCCAGAATTATAGAAGATAGTGCAATCTTCATTAAATTGACGAATAAAATCAGTCATTTCAATTTTAAAGGCATTTATGGTTTTCACGGCGTATTTCCATCTTGCTTGTAGATTTGAAGATTCTAAGCCTTCGGCCTCCATTCCAGTCCTGCAATATCTACATGAGCAGTCTAAGGGTCGGACAATATCTAGGAATAAACCGTCTACAGGAAAAGTCTGCAATATTTCCTTGACATGTACTTTAAGGAAATCTCTATATGGTGAATTTACGCATAGATTCCGATAAAAGCCAGGTTCATATAATCCTGTGCCAGTTGGGCACCCATGCTCATCTAAAACTAGCCATTCAGGATGCTCATTTGCAGTATAATGATCCCATTGAACCGTAGTGTATATTGGCACCCTAATATTTCTCTCATGGCAAGATTCAATCTGTTCTTTCAAAAGGTCCCTAGCCAGATGTGGATGGCGCCTCTCGGGGAAAAGCTTCGTGTTAAAGTATATCCAGCCGTGATGACATCGGGCAAAGCAGGTTACTGAATCAACATGTGCTTTTTCAAGCATCGAGGCAAATTCTTCTGGATCAAAATCCGTCCCCACATTAACGATATGCTCACTCGTGTGGAAATCGAGATGAACTTGGCGAAACCTTAACTCAACCTTATCCAATAATAAACCTCCCTCTTTCATTTTCAGAGGAGGCGTATTTATATAAGTTTTTCTATTTGACGTCAAGCGTAAAAGACGTAAATACTAGGACTTGTTTAGTCTATAGCCTATTGTTCGAATGGTTCTAATTCACTGAAAAGTAGGTTTTTGTTAGAGATAAATAGAGAGATGATGAGGGCAAAGCCCAATCATGGCTCGGTAGCGAAAACGACACCAAAAGAATATGTGTGGGAAAGTGGGCCAGGCCGGATTCGAACCGGCGATCTCCCGGTTTCAGATATTAATTTATATTTATCTATTATCAGCCGGGCGCCTTAACCAGGCTGGGCCACTGGCCCCTGTCTTCCTCATTCTAAGCCAGCTATTAAATTTTTCTGAACATTAAAAGTAACGGACCCGGCGGGAATTGAACCCGCAACATTTACCCGCCGCGCGCGGCTCTGGGTTAAAAGCCCAGCGCTCTAACCAGGTTGAGCTACGGGTCCCGACTGCTCAGTATTTTGGGGTGAATAAAAATATTTCCTTTAAGCAATTGTTTAACCGCTAACCAGGTTTCCCCAAGGGTTTCAGCAATGCTTGGGTTTTTTGTCCTTGTTGTCTTTTCGGAGGATTTCTTGGAAAAAGGCGTCTAGCTCTTCAAGCCTTCTTATCGCCGGGTGGTCTGCACCCAGTTTCTCCTTAAAGTATTTCAGTGTTTCCGTGAACTCTACCTTCTTATCGCCGTCTACGAGCTTGTCGGCGTAGCAGACTATTTTCTCCTCAATGGTCTCCGGGATCAGGCTTGTGGAGCCTAGTTTCAGTCTCAAAGCCTCCTCTTCAGATATTCCTGCTCCCACATGTCTCTCAACTATTTTCGCAAGCCTCTCGTCTAGTTTCCTCCTCCTAACTATTTGGCCACCTATTACTCCATGTGAAACATCATGAGTAATTGCTCTTCCAATATCGTGGAGAAGCGCTCCTGCAGCAACCAGCTTCTTATCCACGCGGTATCCTTTCGACTCAACACTGTTTGTCAATTCTTTAGCGACCTCGCTGACTTTCAAGACATGTCTGAGAACGTTGCTGTTAACCCCCTCCTCTAGGAGAATCTTAACGCATTTCTCCTCGCTCGGTATTCTACTCTTTCTCCTCATTTTCAATAGTTTTTATTAATGTGTTCAGCTTCCTCAAGTATTCCTCCTTATCCATTCGGAACAGGGGTTCGCCGCAAACTGGGCATTTGAAAAGGTTTTCAACAGCCTCGTCGAAAACGAGTATTTTATGCCCCTCCTTCCCGCAGTGGTAGAGCTCATTAGCCTCAACGAACGCGAGCTTCTCCCTGAGCTTCTGAAGAATCATCCTCCTGTAGTTTGCCGCTATTCCTTCAACCTGGTCTATGAGTGGCATCCATAGGAATATGCTTTTTATCTTATCCCCCTCCTCCTTCTTTAGCTCCTCGTAGGTTATCAGAGCCTTCTCGTAAAGCTTGAAAAGTATTTTCCTAACGTCGCCCACTCTCAAACCGGTTTTAGAGGATATTTGCTCCTCACTCGCCTTCTTAAGCTGTATCAATGCTTCAGCCACCTCTATAGCCTCGTCTCCCCCTATGAGGCCTACGATCTGCGTGTAGAGATGGCCTATAGCGTCAAGCCTCTCCTCGCTCAATTCTCTCTCTTTCTAGAATAGAAGGACTCGTCCTTAAATCTTTCATTAAGCAACCAGTATCATCCTATTCTTACTGTTGCACTGAGATACTTGACCAATGTTACTAGATTCGAACAAGCATGGATCTCAAGACTAACACCCTATAGCTTTAACGGTGCCAGAACCACGCGTTAAACATCCATTGTAAGATCATTGTGCAACGGATTCTGTTAATCCTATAGCTTTAACAATTTTGCCGCGTTATCCCAAGTTATCTTGCGAAAAACCTTTCGGCTTATGAATCCCTCTTCAACAAGCTTTTTCAAGTAATCAAGCTGCGGCATGAGGCATTCCCCCCACCTTATCTTGCTCCAAGCCTCCGGGGTTACATAGCCTTTTTTGAATAACACTTCTAGCATTTCCCTAATGTTTTGCTGCTCCTTCTCAGTTTGGGCGAGATCTCTAGAAATTATATCGGTGCCGAACATAAGTCTGTCTTGGAATTCATTAAGGAAGCGCACGCTATACTCCAAGTCTCTTGAAAGAGCATTGAAACCGCTGGCAGCAGAAATGTCGGCATAAAGATTGGGAAAGCATCGGAAAAGATCTGGTAACGCACCCTCCTCTACTATGCGGCCCTTCGGATAGCTGCCTTTTTCCTCTGCTGATTTGACCGGGCCGATCTCCGCCCAGAAGGCAGGACCATGACCTATGATTACCGTATTAGATACTGTTTGCAAAAGCCGTCTTAGTCTGGGCATACCCGGATCGTCCTGAAAGCCAAGCCCCCAACCAGAGTTGCATGTTTCTACAGTTACTGGCAAGCCTCTGTCA
>JAOAJQ010000001.1:0-3338 GCA_026414125.1 Thermoproteota archaeon | reverse complement strand
CTGTCACCAAGCTGTTTGAACAAGTTAATAGTACGCGGATCGTCGAAAGGAATATTGGCGCCAACTTCACCCATACCCCTGCAACCATGCTCTTGAAACCAGTCTAACACGTCACTGAAATCAGTATCTGGACTATTATCCCCCCAACGAGGATCAATATTACCGAAAGGAATAACACGATCGGCAAACTTAGCTGCATCAATCACCTGCTCGCGCAATCCTTGACGTTCATTCTGAAGGAACCCCCAAGGGAATAATTCTGATGAAGCATTGTAAACCGGTAGAAAAACCGCCCTATCTATGCCTTCGTCATTAAGGCGGGCTATAAGGTTTTCCCAAGTCATCGGTTGACGCTGCTGATTTCTCCTCCAACGGAAATCTCCAACATGTGCATGCATATCGATGATCATTTTGCACACTCCTCATTCGATGGCAATTCGATACCGATAGTAATTGGCGAACATCCATGTTTTAGCCCAATCCTCGTCGGTGGAATTTTCACCATACCGTGTTAAAAAGAGGACTATGTCACCAGTTTCTCGATCTTGGTAGAACCTAAAGTTGGAAAGCTGTAGATAATGTGATTCACCCGGTTCACGGCGATCAATTACAGTAATGGTATTACGCTTTAAGGCAAAGGGCTCTTCTTGAACCTCAACGATGTAAAGTGGTTCTCTTGGAAAATTACCGTTGGGACGAACACCTTGTAGACAAAGATTTCCAATCCAGTAGAGCCTGCCATTTTTTACAGAGCGGAAAAGCGCGGAGCCTGTTGAGCTGGATTCGATGGGCTCGCCATCATCCCCGGTCAATGGTACTGGCGTAGTCCAAGTTTCGCATTGATCGTTGGAAAAACTAACCCATTTATAGCCTGGGCGCTCAGGAAACATACTGTTGTCTCCCCGCAAAACCATGACGAAACGTCCGTTTTCCAGCTCAGCGACAGCTGGCTCGTAAAAACCGCGAGACGTCTTCTCTAAATCCGGGATTACGGGCTTGCTCAGTCTCCACCTGATCGTTCCGTCTTCCCTATAGTCCCCCAGAATATGGACAATTATTCCTGCAGATGACCAGCAGCCCCTGTAATGAATGGGCTTTCCCTTCTCATCCAAATATATGCTTTGCGCAGGGAACACCAATCTTCCCCTTGATGTTTTTAGCGGATTGCAAAAGCTCACAGCAACTCCTCCGGGAAAGTTTAAATCCAAAGGTGTTAAGTCGGACCACGTGTTTGTTGCAGGATCGTATACTTCTTGAACTAGGGAGTAAGGAAGATCCGTGTCAAGCGTATCTTTAGGGTAGAAAGACTTGTTAATAACCACTATCAGTTTCTCAGTATCCGGATCAAAAAACGCTGCTTGCTCTCCATAACGGATTTTACCTCCCTCTACGTCTTTGCTTTTCAGGTGAAGAACCGCTTGTGTCCATGTTCTGCCATTATCATGACTGAACATATCCATATAGTCGTCATAAGCGTCCGAGTAATCCTCTCTCCCAAAACGATGAATAAGAACAGGCTTGTCATTAGCGACGTATGTTACAAAGCCTGGAACCGCTGGACGTCCCTTTTCATCATAGGGAAGAAAGCATTCCTTAGACAATACTTTTGGCATTTTCTCCGATGCAGCACCCTGCACAGATATATGCGTTTCTCAAGTTGCGATCCCTGCTTAATAACTGAATCATAAGGATGATGAATACAACTTCATGATTAAAACAGGGTTTTCAACCCTTCTCGTTAGAATGAAGCGGTTTCAGATTCTTTCATACTCGGCCGCCGGCATACTACTTTACCCTTGGGCGAGGGAACCACGAAGAGCCTTGCCTTCTCATGCTGCATGTAAAGCTCCCCGCCTTTGAAAAACCTGTCTAGGAATATTGCTAGCGCAGCTATCTCTGAATGAGGTTGGTTTGTTACAGCAACGTTATAGTCGGAAACCTCGTAGGCCTCGCTGGGAACCTTCTGGCCGCCGATTATCACTAGGAGCCTGCCCGCCGCCCGAATTTTTTCGATAGTGTTTTCAACAGGCATTCCGTACATCGTTAGATGGATGATTAGGCTCCCCCGGCTCCTCCACTCCTCAACCGTTTTCAACCAGTCTCCGCTGTAGTCGATGCTTATTCTCCCACCCCAGTTCCTAACAACCCTCCTGGCTTTATCCTCAAGCTTAGAATCCCTGTCACCGTGAATGATGAACGAGGTTGCTCCGAAGGCTCTTGAAACAAGGAAAGCATGCATAGTCACCCTCTTATCCCTGAATATCCTGTGGCCGAGGCGGAGAACCCCTATTTCGCAACCTGCCTGAACCATGCCTGGCGTCGCCTCTCCGACTATTCAGCGGTCTCGTCGCGCAGAATATCCCCCAGGGTTAGGGCGGAGGAAGGCTTCTTAACAAGATGCTTAACGGGAACCTCTTCCTGTTTACTACTTGTCTTAAGCAGCTTTATTTTCAAAGCGTCCTCAATCTTCCTAACGTCAACCATCGAGGGAGTTATCTTGCCTGACTCAATCTTCTTTATCAGGGATGTTTTCAAACCTGTTTTTTCCCCCAGGTCCTCCTCGCTCCAGCCCAGCTCCCTCCTCCTACTCTTAATAAGCTCTCTGTAATTGCTCGCAAGCTCCACGGATTCTGCTAGAGAAACGTTTTCAACAGGAGCCTTCCCCTCGACCTTTTTAACCACAACCGGTTTAGCGGCAACAGGCTTCTTCACAAGGGTTCCACTGGGCTTGGCAAACACGTTTTCAATAGGAGTCTTCTTAGTGAGAGTGTTGAAACAGTCGGGGCAAACATTCATAACGCTGCCCTCTATGACTACTCTCCTTAGTTTCAGTGCCCTAGCCCCGCATATCTCACACACCATTTTAAGACCCTTGAGAAAACACGTAGAAGGAAATATGCCTTTCCCTACCGGCCTGATTGAAGCAGAACAATCGCTTGAGCAATATCCCCCTCAGTCGTTATCAAAGCTTTCCTAGCGTCCTCAACACTCCTACCGGTCTGCTTCGCTACCAGCAGAACATCCTCCTCCAGGGGAACATACTCCTCCTTCTCCTTCTTCTCAACCACAGGCTCTCCAATAACCTGGTATATCTCCTGACCACCGCTAACCATCTTAGTCACAGCCGGGGAGTCGAAAACAATCCTCTCGCTATCAGTCTCAATAACCACGCTTCTCACGCCCCGCACCTCCTCAAGCCTTATTCCAAGCCTCTTAAGCAGACGCTCCTGCTCCCTCTTAGACCCGAATCTCAACCCCATCGCTAACAGTTCACGATACTCTCCACCGGTCCGGCTTAAACTTTACTTGGAGAAGCCCTCGATAGGCATCAGTGTAAG
>JAOAJQ010000019.1 GCA_026414125.1 Thermoproteota archaeon | reverse complement strand
GATAATAAGGGATGATGAGATAAGTATTGAGCTGATTAAGAATAAGACTGTGGCCGTGATAGGCTACGGCTCCCAAGGTGAGGCTCAGGCTAAGAACATTAGGGACAGCGGCGTTAAGACGATAATAGGCTTGAGAAGAGAGGGAGCCTCATGGAAAAGAGCTTCTGAAGACGGTTTCGAAGTCTACGAGATAAGTGAGGCTGTTAAAAGGAGCAGCATTATTCTCATGCTCATTCCGGATCCTGCTCAGCCTGCTGTCTACAGGGATCACGTTGAGCCGAACATCTCCAAGGGTTCGACACTGGTTTTCGCACATGCTTTCAACATTCACTACAGGCAGATAGTTCCCTCCCCCTGGCTTGACGTTGTCCTCGTGGCTCCTAAGGCGCCTGGCCCTGCGTTAAGAGACGCGTATGTTCGTGGAACAGGGGTCCCCGGCTTGATAGCTGTCCACCAGGATTACACTGGTAACGCTTCGAGAACAGTCAGGGAGGTTGCAAAGGCTGTTGGACTGAGTAGAATCGGCTTGATAGAGACCTCCTTCAGGGAGGAGGTTGAGACAGACCTTTTCGGCGAGCAGGCTGTGCTGTGCGGCGGGGTTTCGTCGCTTATTAAAACCGGCTTTGAAATCCTTGTTGAAGCAGGATACCAGCCTGAGGTGGCGTACTTCGAGGTTTTAAACGAGCTGAAGCTCATCGTCGACCTGATCTGGTCTAAAGGCTTATCAGGCATGTGGCAGGCTGTCAGCGACACTGCTAAATACGGCGGTCTTACGCGTGGCCCCATCCTTATAGATGAGGATGTTAAGAGGAAGATGAGGAAGCTTCTTGAAGACGTTCAGACAGGTGTTTTCGCAAGAGAATGGATACTGGAGAACAGTTCCAACCAAGTTGTTCTAAGGAATCTAGTTGAAAGAGAGAGAAACCACCTGATAGAGACCGTTGGCAGAAAAATAAGATCAATGGTGTATGGTTGAGAAAGGCTTGAGAAGCGACGCTGTAAAAAAGGGTGTGGACAGGGCTCCGCACAGGTCTCTGCTCCATGCCCTCGGCTTGAGGAACGAGGACTTCGACAAGCCTTTCATAGGAGTAGTCAACTCCTACACTAACGTTGTGCCGGGGCATGTTCACCTCGACGTTATCGCGGAAAACGTTTCCAAGGGTGTTAGAGACGGTGGCGGAGTGCCTTTCGTCTTCAACACGATCGCTGTCTGCGACGGTATTGCGATGAACCATGAGGGGATGAAGTTCTCACTGCCAAGCAGGGAGGTTATAGCGGACTCCGTCGAGATAATGGTTTCAGCACACATGTTCGACGCCCTGGTCTTCATATCCTCATGCGACAAGATTGTCCCTGGACACCTGCTTGCAGCCGCCAGGCTGAACCTTCCCTCAATATTCGTCACAGGCGGCCCCATGTATCCGGGTGTTTTCAAGGGGAGGAGGGTGGACCTGGTTTCAGTCTTCGAGGCCCTCGGAGAATACCGTGAGGGGAGGATTACGCTTGAAGAGCTGAGAGAGTTTGAACGGGTCGCCTGCCCGGGTGCCGGGAGCTGCGCCGGCCTGTTCACCGCGAACACCATGGCCTGTCTTGTTGAGGCAATGGGCCTGTCGCTCCCAGGAATGGCTGCTACTCACGCTGAGGACGAAGCTAAGAAGACTCTTGCATACGAGTCTGGAAGGAGGATAGTTGGGCTCTGGAGGGAGGGCTTAAGGTTCAAGGATATTGTTAAGCCTGAAAGCCTTGTTAACGCTATAATTGTTGACAATGCGCTCGGAGGCTCCACTAACACTGTTCTGCACCTGAATGCTTTAGCCAAGGAGGCTGGTTACGAGCTTTCGCTGAAGACTTTCGACGAGCTGAGCAGGAGGATACCTACGCTGGTTCTCATAAGGCCTTCCGGCGAAGGCTTCATGGTTGACCTGTACAATGCTGGCGGAGTACCCTCGCTGATGAAGACCCTTAGGAAACATCTTAACCTTGATGTTCTTACTGTTACCGGCAGGCGCCTCAGAGAGCTTGTGGAAGAGTTCCCGGATCCAAGGGGCACGTTCATACGGTCCCCGGATAACCCGTACAGGAGTGAAGGGGGGATAGCAGTATTATGGGGGTCCCTAGCGCCGGAGGGTGCTGTCATCAAGCTCGCCGGGACGCCTGTTCAGCTTAGAACGTTCAGAGGAAGGGCTAGGGTTTTCAACTCTGAGGAGGAGGCTGTTGAAGCGCTTGAAAAAGAAGATTTCACGGTGGACACTGTGGTTGTCGTGCGTTACGAGGGGCTTCTAGGCGGACCTGGCATGCGTGAAATGCTCATGCCCACTTCACTCATAGTCGGCAGGAAGCTTGTTGAAAGGGTTGCGCTGGTCACTGACGGAAGGTTTTCAGGCGGCACGAAGGGTATTGCGATAGGCCATGTTTCGCCAGAGGCTTACGCAGGAGGACCAATAGCGCTCGTGGAGGATGGTGACGAGATACTTATAGACGTGCCGGGCAGGAGGCTGGACCTGCTTGTCGACAGCACTAGGCTTGAAGAAAGAAGGCGGAAATGGGCTCCGCCGGCTAAGAGGCTTGAAAGCCGGTTCCTAGCTAAGCTGAGGGGAAACAGGTTTTTCACCTAGCCAATGTCTACAGCATGCCCGAAGAGTTTTTCAGTTAAGCTTGACCGTTTCGCAACCATTCGCCTGAGAGAGGGGGAAGCGCTTCTGAAAACAGGCTCCGAAGATGCTTTGAACTATCTTTTCATATCTCACGCTCACTTCGATCATCTGGGTAAGTCTGACGCTAAGAGAACAGTGGCAGTATGCTCTGAGGAGACTCTTCTGCTTTCAACGCTCAGGGGTCTTGAAGTCAATCGTGCTGAGCAAAACCCTTTCACTCTTCTGGATTCAGGACATATTCTGGGGTCTAAAGCCCTGCTCGTAGAAACGGATAGGGGTGGAATACTGTACACTGGGGACGTTAACACTTCGCCGGTTGAAAGCATACCTAGGCAACGCTTCCCAAGAGTTCACACGCTGATAATAGAGTCTAACTACGGTCGCCCAAGCCTGGTTTTCCCACCAAGGAGGCAGCTGATAGGGGAGATTGTCGACTACGTGAGTGAAACAGTCAGGAAGGGCAGGCCAATGGTTTTAATGGGGTATCCGCTGGGGAAGTCTCAGCACGTTCAAATGGTTCTGGACAATGTTCTCCAAGACGTTGTCGAAACATACGTTTCACCGTCAATAGCGGAGTATAACAACGTGTACAGGCTTTTCTCGGTGGGAATAGTTGGGAAGAAGGTTTTCACACCGCAGTCCTCAGAGCTGCCAGACGGATCCTGGGCTCTCTACTATCCAAATGTCTCCGGCAGGAATGCTTTCATGCAGCTGGTTAAAAGAAAGTATGATGCTGTCCTCATAAGCTTCTCCGGCAGGTCGCTTTTCAACTGGTATAGTGAAGCTCTAGACGTAGACAAGGCTTTCCCCTTGAGCAACCATGCTGATTTCAACGGTCTGATGGAAATAGTGAGGGAAACCTGTCCGGAGAAGGTTTTCACAGTCCACGGCTTCGCGGAGGAGTTTTCCAAGGAGCTTAGAAGGCTCGGCTACGATTCTAAACCATTAAGTTCAAGCATGGGGGCCAGCTTCAGGCTTTAGAGGCTTTTCACGGTTTACGGGTGAAAACAACATACTCGTCAGCATAACCGATCTTGACAACACGGTCCCTGGTTGCAACCCTCCTGTTAACCAGCCAGAGCCTCTCGGTTTCGAAACCGGTTTCCTCAGCTATTTCAACGAATATTTTCTCTGTTTCAACAACGCCTGTAGGGAAAACTCCTTGAGCTATGACGAAAACACCCGCCCCATTTTTTTTGAGAACACGGTGGAGCTCAGATAGAACCCTGCGAAGATCCTGGAAGTAGGCTTTAACTATCGCTGGCATGTTTCCAGTGTTTTCAGAATCCTCCGTGCGTCTAACAGAGTCGCCTATGTATGAGCGCAACATGGGTTCAGAGCCCTTGAAGAAAAGCTCGTTTTCAACGCTGTAAACCTTTGTGTACTCTATCTTGTTCAAGTAGGGTGGTGAAGTGATGACTGCGTCGAACATTTCATCCTCAAGGAACCGTAGGTTTCTCGAGTCAGCCTTGAAAGTGGTCACCTTAGGGTTAAGCATCTTGAAAGCTTCAACATCCTTAATCATCCTCTTAATCCTGTTCCTGTAGAACTTTCTGAAAGGCGGGACATTCCTCTCCTTAACTATTCTAAGGAGGCCGCCGTTCTTCACAACGTAGGATGCTTTCATAGCGGCACTTATTAAGCCGAGTTTGAAGAAGCCCCTCGCCGTCTCATCCTCAATATTTTCGACAATCTCTCTGAAGAACAGCACGTCCTCCAGAACATGCTTCGGAAAGGCTCTTCTAACTAGCCTGCTTAAGCCGCCTAGGCTGAGCCTCCTGAATTTTTCTGAGAAAACCTTTTCGGAAATCCTTTTAAGCTGCTCAACATCGTAGTTGGCGGTCTTAACCTGTGAGGCGAAAACAGGTAGCTCCGCCACGTCGACGCCGACAGTGTTTATTCCAAGCTCCTTCCCTGTGAGCTGGGTTGTGCCGACGCCGCAGAACGGGTCTAGCACCCACGAGCCTTCTCCAAGCCCAAGCTGCCTGCTCACGAGGGCTACAAAGTCGCGTGAAAAAGCCTCCTTATAATAGAACCAGTTGTGTATCGGAATACGCTTGTTAGGTATGAACGTGACAAGCCTCCCCAGTTCAAGCCTCTCTTCAACCATCATACGGCTTTCCGTTATCCCTTCAGTTGAACACTTCTCGCGGTTTTTAAGTTTTCCGAGAGGCTTTTCCCGGAGAGCCTTATGTAACCCTTATTAGCCGGTTTCCGCACGTTCATCCGGTTTAGGGTTGGCCATGGAGCAGGATGCTGGTGGAGGCATATACCGGAGCAGGCTGGGGCCGGTTTCCTCAGAGGCCACGAGATACGTGTCCAGCATCAGGGAAGACATCTGGATATTCCACGAGGATATTGAGTGCACCGTTGCGCATGACCTCATGCTTATGAAGCAGGGCTATATTACTGAGGAGCAGCTTAAACGGATTCTTGAGGCTCTTAAAAAACTTCGAGAAAATGGCTTGAACCAGCTTGAGCTTGAGAAGTATGAGGATGTTCATGAGCTGATAGAGTCTTATGTGGTTAAGCAAGCTGGGATGGAGATCGGGGGTCTTGTTCACACAGCGCGCTCTAGGAACGACCAGGTTGTCACAGCGGTGAGGCTTAAGACACGAAGAGAGGTTTTAAGCATCATGAGGGAGCTGCTCGAGCTTGAGGCGACTCTTCTGAAAAGGGCTAGGGAGACTGTTGACATAGTGTTTCCATTCTACACCCATCTGCAGCAGGCTCAGGCTGCTCCCCTTTCACACTACTTCTTAGGATATTTCGACATGTTTCTTCGTGACTTCAACCGTCTCTCAGAATCGTTTAAAAGGGTTAACCAGAATCCGCTGGGGAGCGTTGCTATAGTCGGCTCCTCGCTTAAAATAGACAGGAACCTCACTACCAAGCTCCTAGGATTCGACGGGATTGTGGAGAACTCGTTTGACGCTGTTTCCTCAAGGGATTTCGCGCTGGAGGTTGTTTCAAACCTTAACATCCTCATGCTTAATCTGAGCAGGATTATGGAGGATCTCATTATCTGGCTTACCTCAGAGTACGGTTTCTTCAAGCTTCCAGATGAGCTAGCATTCCCGTCTAGCGCGATGCCTAATAAGAAGAACCCGTGTATACTTGAGCTGACCCGTGCGAGGACGGGAAGGGTTTTCTCAAGCCTAGCCCAGCTTTCAATGGTTTGTAAAGCCTTGCCCAGCGGCTACGTTAGGGATCTTCAGGAGACTAAACCTCCTTTGATCGAAGCCGTTGAAACAACTAGGGAGGCGGTTAGAATCGTCAGGGTCGTTCTCGAGAACCTGAAGGAGAACCGTGAGAGAATAAGGTCTTTAACTGAGCCAAGCATTATTGCCCTGGATGTTGCTGAAAGAATAGTTGAAGAGGCTAAGGTTCCCTTCAGGCTTGCCCACAGGTTGGTGGGGGAGATTGTGAAGCTCAGCGTTAAGACAGGTAGGAGAATGACTAGTCTCGACGAGGACGAGTTGAAGAGTATTTCTCTGAGCGTGCTGGGCAGGGACATTAGCAGTCTACTGGTGAAAATTCTAGAAGAGGCTGACACTAGTGTTCTCGTTTCGAAGCGAGTGTCCTTGGGTGCCGGTTCTCCCGAAGCTGACACTGTAATGCTTACAGCTAGGGAGAATGTTTTACAGGAGTGTTTTTCCAGGCTTAGCCTGATGGTTCAGAAGGACAGGGAGGCTAGGATGCTTCTTGAGGATTCTGTAAGCAGACTCGTAGAGGGCTTCTCCTTCTCCGCGGTTTAAAGGCGTTTGATGCCTTGAAAACGGGTTAACCATTGGTTTAAAACCATGTCTTAGTCGTTAGTATTGTGTACTAATGTGGAGATAAAGAATAAAAGTCACCCTAAGAGAATTCCTCTACGGGTTGCTAATTAGAAAGGACAAGATAATAGGCCTGCAGGTTTACGATAAGAGAGGCCGGTATGTAGGCACCGTTAAAGACATAGGGTTCGTCCTAGGCGAGAACCTGGTTGGAATAGTTGTGGTTGGTAGAGACAATAGGGAGATGGAGTTCATCTGGAGTGAGGTTGATGCCGCTGAAGACATAGTCATACTGAAGAAGGAGGTTACTGTTCCAGCCGTACCTCCTGTGTCCGCGAAGCCGGCTGTCGAGACACGTGAGGAGCCGAAGGCTCAGGTGAAAGAGCAGGTTTCAACGAAGCCTCCAGCATACGTGCCGAAGGAGCCGGAGGTTCAGGTTGCTTCAAGCAGTAGTGCAGCCGCTGTTCCTGAGGCTCAGCCTTCTTTCAAGGAGCCTGCTGAATTCGAGGAGCCAGAACTGGAGCATGTTGAAACAGTAACCCCTACGCCGCGGCCCGCTCAAGAGGAAGCTGGCGGTGCAGGCACCAAAACTTGTCCGAAGTGCGGAGCCATAAACAATGCGCGCTACAAATTCTGCTTCAGATGCGGAACCAGACTGCCCACTTAGCTTAACGGTTCTTTAAGAACTATGCCGCGGCCCCTCTCTATTTCAAACCTGTAGATCGTCGGGTTAACCGCGGTCCAGCGCATCTTCCTTATAAACATTGTCCTTATGATAGAGTTCCCAACCTTACATAGGGAGAGTATTATGACGCCGCTTGCCAGAAACTCTTCAACACCATACCTGCTCATCATGTTCTCCCCAGTTGGAACCTCTGAGGTTATCACGGTGGTTACGCCAAGCTTCTCCTCAATCGAGAATATGAGGCTCCTGATGTATTCTCTCACCCATGCAACCTCGTTCGAATAGGTGGTTACCAGCGGGGCTATGGGATCTATGACAAGCCTCTTGGCTCCTATTTCCCTCCTCCTCTTGTCAAGCTCCTCTATTATGTTGTTGACTATAGTGTCCATCTCCCTACCCCACATCTTGGAGGTGAAGTATCTTCTAACCGGAAGGATCGCGAGCTTCCTAGTCTCTATAAGGGGTTGAAGATCCCATCCGAAGTTCCTCACGTCCCTGACCAGCATCTCCGGCCTTTCGTCTATCGTAACGTAGATCCCAGGCTCATTGTTCTTAGCACCGTATAAGAGGTACTGTAGGCTGAAAATCGTCTTCCCGGTTCCAGCCTCTCCGGCAAGCAGGTATGTTTTACCGGATTCGAACCCGCCCTCCAGGATCTCGTCTATAGCAGAATTGCCTGTTGAAACTCTCCTCACATAGGAGACGCCTTTCCGCGGGGTTCCACAGGCTGGGCAGAACTTGTATTCAGGACTGAGTGGACGTCCACACTGTTCACAGGAGTAAGTGCCTACAGCCTCTCTTCTAACCGCCTCTCTCCGCTGCAACAGTAATAGCTTTATGCTGAACCGGTTTATAAATAGTTATCGGGCCCTGCTTTCCACTGGGTTTTATTCGCGTTTACTCAAAAAATAGTTTATTAAGCCTCCTGCTTCTATTATTTTCATCATGAATTCAGGCATTTTATCACAGGAAAACTTCTCCCCGGTTTTAATAATCGTTAAAACCCCGTTGGCAACGTCGAGCTCAGCCTCAGCTCCATCCTTAAGCCTTTCTAAGCCTCCCGCCTCCCTGATAACAAGCGCTGGAAGACCCAGGTTTATAGAATTCCTATAAAAGATTCTCGCGAAGGACTTGGCAACTATCGCTTTTACACCGGAGTGTTTCAACGCTATCACAGCATGCTCCCTAGAGCTTCCAAGCCCGAAATTCTCACCAGCAACTATTATTGCTCCACCAGACGCCTTCGCCCTGAACTCAGGATAATAGTCTTCGAAAACATGCTTCGCGAGAACCTCAGCATCATGAGTCACCAAGTATCTTGCAGGTATTATTACGTCTGTGTCCACATTGTCGCCAAGCCTAATAATCCTGCCGCGTATTTTCAAGACAGAAGCCTCCTCGGGTCGGTTATTCTACCTTCTACTGCTGAAGCAGCCACCGTCGCTGGGGACGCGAGGAAAACCTTGCTCCTCTTATCACCCATCCTGCCTATAAAGTTCCTGTTGCTGCTTGAAACCGCGACCTCGCCTTCTGCAAGAACCCCTCTAGACATTCCCAGACATGCACCACACGTGGGGCTCGTCACTATTCCGCCTGCTCGCACAATCTCCTCAATGATTCCTGTTCTCAAAGCCTCCGCATACACCTTGACTGAAGCTGGACTAACCACCAGCCTCACATTCGGTGCGATCCTTCTCCCTCTAAGTATCTTGGAGGCTACGAGAAGATCATCCAGCCTCCCGTTCGTGCAGGATCCTAGAAAAGCCTGGTCTATCTGAATACCTTCAACTTCTGAAACGGGTTTAACGTTGTCCACGCTGTGCGGCAAGCTTATAACAGGCTCTAGGTTTGAAACATCCATCTCGATCCTCTCAAGGTCCGCGTCAGGGTCGCTCCTTACCTCCAATAGTCCGACACATCTTCCGGAGCGCTCAGCATACTCGATGCTTTTAGAATCTGTTTGAACAATCCCGGTTTTAGCACCCGTCTCCACAGAGAGGTTTGCAAGAGTAAGGCGTTCAGACAGGGACATGAGGCTTACTGTTTCACCTGTGTACTCTAGGGTCTTGTAGGTTGCCCCGTTGCTGCCGATTTTCCCGACGATGCTTAAAGCAACGTCTTTCGCGAAAACGCCTTTCCCAAGCCTCCCCTTGACCTCAACCAGCAGCGTTTCAGGAACCCTCAACCATATTTCCCCCGTAGCCAAGACGACAGCAGCATCAGTGGAACCGACGCCTATTCCAACCGCGCCGGTTGCCCCGGCTGTGCATGTATGACTGTCCGCGCCGACTATCAGGCAGCCAGGCACGTCGAAGCCTTCTTCGAAGAGGACTTGATGAGCTATGCCTCCTCTCCCTATTTCGAAAAAGTTGCTTATCCCGTGTTTTTTAACGAAGCTTCTCATTCTCTTCATCTGGCTGGCCAGGTCTATTGTGCTCGGGGGAACATCATGGTCGAAAACCACTATCACCCTGCTCGGATCCCAGACTTTTCCAGAGATTTTTTCAAACTCTTCGACAGCCAGCGGCCCAGTCACCTCATGAAGCATCAGGAAATCAACCTTAGCCTCAACTATTTCACCCACTTCCACGCGGGGCCTGCCTGTTTTCCTAGAAACCACTTTCTGTATTGCTGTTAAACCAGTCATCTGCCAGCCCTCTTCTTAATCTGCAGAAGCCTGTTGGCCCCGTTCAATATTGCGTAGACACCTGCTAACACAATGTCCTCGCTGAATCCTTTCGCAGTCACGCTTCGCCCCTCCTCGTCTGAAACCCTGACTGTGACCTCTGCAAGCGCGTCTGTACCTCCCGTGATCGCTTCAAGCCTGAAGCTTTCAAGCTTTATCTTAACTAGGTCGCCGAGAAGCCTGCTGACCGCTTTCATCGAGGCGTCTATCGGCCCGACTCCGAACTCAGCTCCCCTCCAAGCCTGTTCACCCCTCTTTATCTTTATTGTTGCTGTCGGCGTCATGTTTAACCCTGTAACCACCAGAAGCTCGTCAAGCTCGATACGGTCATTCTCGCCAACCCCGTATCCTATGACGCTTTCAGCTATCGAGGCAAGTTCCGCATCAGTAACCTTCTTACCCTTATCACCAATATCCTTAACTATTTTAAGAACCTGTTTCAACTCCTCCTCGCTCAGCCTGTACCCCATTTCCTCAAGCTGTGCTGAAATCCCGTGGGCGCCGGCGTGCTTCCCAGCAACCAGCCTTCTCCGAGCCCCAACGAACCCAGGGTCTATAGGCTCATAAGTCTCTGGGGATGCCAGTATACCGTGAGTATGGATCCCGCTCTCATGGGAGAAAGCGTTTTCCCCAACTATAGGCTTGTTAACAGGTATTGCTATGCCGGTTATAAGGGAGACCAGCCTGCAGGTGTTGTATATCTCTTTAAACTTCAAGCCTGTTTCAACACCATACAATACTTTCAGGGAAACCGCCACCTCCTCTAGGCTTGCATTGCCTGCTCTCTCTCCAAGCCCGTTCACTGTTACATGCGCCTCAGCAGCCCCTCCCTCAATTCCCGCAAGCGTGTTCGCGACAGCTAGACCCATGTCGTTATGGCAGTGCACTGCAACCGGAATCCTCAGGGCTTCGCGAACCTTCTTAACAATCTCCCTCATTGCAAAGGGTGTTGCAACGCCAACAGTATCTGGAATATCGACTACGCTTGCTCCCGCTTCCTCAATCCTCCTG
The DNA here is from genome assembly GCA_026414125.1 of Thermoproteota archaeon. Taxonomy (GTDB): domain Archaea; phylum Thermoproteota; class EX4484-205; order EX4484-205; family JAAOZP01; genus JAAOZP01. Next base: position 2,054 of record JAOAJQ010000019.1, on the reverse strand, counting down.
TAAAACTCCACTAGGAAATCGATGCTCGTCCTAGTCGCATCCTCGGCTGAAAACTCTATTTTCATACCATAGGATTTGGCGAGATCTATGGATTCAACCGCCCTGCGTATGGCTTCATCTCTGCTTATCTGTAGCTTTTTATTCAAATGTATATCTGAGGTCGCTATGAAGAGATGTATTCTCTCCGCACCTGTTAAAGCGGTCTTCTCAACATCCTCTTTCACACATCTGGATAGGGCAGTGATCTCCGCGTTCAGCCCTTCTCTAACTATAAGCTTGATAGCCTCCTCTTCGCCGTGCGATGTCGCTGGGAAGCCTGCCTCTAAAACGGGTACTCCAAGCATGTCCAGTTGCCTAGCTATTTTAAGCTTGTCCTCGGGCGTAAGCGCGACTCCAGGAGTCTGCTCACCGTCCCTTAAAGTAGTGTCGAAAAGAATCACCCTGTCGGGTATTTTAGCCTCAGCAATATATCCTCTCCAAACCATTATGAACCCTCCTTAAAACAGGTTTAAAACTATATTTTTCAACAGCCTCTAATAGAGGTGTCACTGTCTCTGGAATGCAGGTAGTCTCGCCCCCTTTGGGCGTTACGAGTCATGTGTATTCTACACACCTCCTTAGCGGAGACCGCTAAACCACTATATTAACTTTTCTAGGGTTAGCCGGATAACCGTAGAAACCCTTCTAAACCATTTCTAATCATAACTATTCCGAAAGCCACTATTATCAGGTTGAATATTTTAGCAATAAGCTTCGAAGGCGTTCTGCCTATGCTCGCCATAATCCTCTCCCCGTTCACAAGGATCACATATGCTAAAAACGCGTTAAGCAATATTACTAGTATACAGGTGAGAATATTGTACGGAGGATTAGATATTATTATGACAGTAGAAATACTTCCTGGGCCTGCGAGAAGCGGTGTCGCAAGGGGGAAGACAGATATCTCTTCCGCTCTCTTTCCTCTCAGCTCGCTCTCCTCGCCGACAAGTATGTACTTCAGGGATATTGCTACTAGAACCATTCCTGAGGCAACGTAGAAGTCGTAAAGCCTTATCCCTAAAAAGTTGAACATTATGGTTCCAAGCAGGGCGAAGAACACTAGCACCGCTGTCGCGGCGATAACAGACTCCCTTATTATTTTCTTCCTCCTCTCGCTTGAGAAGGATTCTAGGAACGTATGGAAGACAGGAATGTTTCCGACAGAATCAAGTATGACGAACAACAGTATGAACGCTTTCGTGAAAAGCTCCGCTTCAGCCACAAGCTCTAGACTCAAGCCTAATCGAATAGGCTTCAACATCCTGATTCTTATCTTTTTCGTGTAAAAACGGGAATAAGCTTGACGCCGCCGCACTTCAGACAGATAAGCCCAACTCCCTTGTCTTTCAAAACCCTAATCCTAAGGTTGCGGCCTGGTATCAACGGGTTTTTACATTTGCTACACCTGAAATATCTTCTTAACACTGTCTTCTTCCTAAGGTTATACTTCTCAGCAATCCTCCAAGCAAGCCTAGCGTATGATTCTGCCCTGCTCAAGTCGGATTCCGCGGTTTCCAAGGCAAGCCTAAGCAGGATGTCTATCCTCTCCCTCGCGATGCCCACTGCCCTCCTCTTCCCCATTTAAACGCTTAGGGAAAAACGATGAAAGGTTATTATGGTTTATGCGGCGCCCGGGATTTGAACCCGGGATTCCCAGCTTGGAAGGCCAACGGCTTCGAGGAGTGGGTTAGAAGCAGGTATCGCGGCAAATGGTGCAGCATGGTCCTCCAATATGTCCGGAGGTACGGCCGCCTGGTTGATGGCGGCGACTTAAGCGTTTTAGAAAGCTTCTCTAGGAGCAAGAGGCTTAACGTTTTGAAGTCGCTGATCGCTTTCGCTAAGTATCAGGGTTGCTACCCGGAGTTTAAAGCCAGGGTTAAGAGTTTCGGGATCAGGTGGCAGAACCAGACTAGCTTCGAATCTTTTCTAAGGATGACTCGGCCGGACGGCAATTTTCTCGAATGGGTTGAGGCCTGCATGAGCCTAGGTGAGGATCTCCGGCTTTTCACGTTGTT
>JAOAJQ010000200.1 GCA_026414125.1 Thermoproteota archaeon | reverse complement strand
TATAGATACGGTTCAAAGACTCCGCCATCGCCGTGATAGAGCTTAGGCCCTACCAGGTTTCAAACCCTTATAGGTACGGTTCAAAGGGGGTGGACCCTAGAACCCGAGAGGCCGTGGCGGAAGGTTTCAAACCCTTATAGGTACGGTTCAAAGCGCAATACCAACACATCCCCAATGTAGACACTATTCGGTTTCAAACCCTTATAGGTACGGTTCAAAGAGGCCGTAAAAGCTCTCTTGGAAAACGAGGGCCTCCGGGTTTCAAACCCTTATAGGTACGGTTCAAAGCTCCACGCCCCTAAGCGGATAACCGCCAAAATCGCTGTTTCAAACCCTTATAGGTACGGTTCAAAGTAGGCGGCGTACTGCGCCTTAATGAGGAACTCGGGGAAGTGTTTCAAACCCTTATAGGTACGGTTCAAAGGCGCTGGGGTTACGTTCCAGGAAGAGGGCCACGAGGTCGTTTCAAACCCTTATAGGTACGGTTCAAAGGGTGAAGTGTTTTTGCCAGACGGCAGATTGTCGCCAAATAGTTTCAAACCCTTATAGGTACGGTTCAAAGTGTAGATGCAACGGCGAAATTGAAGATGGGAATAAAACGTTTCAAACCCTTATAGGTACGGTTCAAAGCCGCACCGTGGTCCACCGGGCGGCACGCCTCATGAACGTTTCAAACCCTTATAGGTACGGTTCAAAGATTTTTGGGATCTGCAGCCCAGCCCGGTCATGTCAAGAGTTATGTGTCAAGGTCTGTGTACGGGGGGCATCCCGCTCCTGAAGCATCCGCTCCAACACCTCCCGCGCCTCGGCAA
>JAOAJQ010000199.1 GCA_026414125.1 Thermoproteota archaeon | reverse complement strand
AGATTAAAGCTTCATGAGTTGCTTACGTATGGGACGATATACCTGCTCTTTGAACCGTACCTATAAGGGTTTGAAACCCATTCGGCCCAAACTGGGCCCTATGAGACATCACTCCTCCTTTGAACCGTACCTATAAGGGTTTGAAACGGATATCACGTTCATAGTCGTCTTCATGCCAAAGCCAAAAGCTTTGAACCGTACCTATAAGGGTTTGAAACGCTTTTCAGGGCTCCATAGGCCCCTTTTCTGTGGACCCTTTGAACCGTACCTATAAGGGTTTGAAACAAAACCTTCATGGCCGCCCAAACCACAAGGCCAGCAGCTTTGAACCGTACCTATAAGGGTTTGAAACTCCCCTCGGAACTCATCTGGGCCATTGGCGGCGCGGCTTTGAACCGTACCTATAAGGGTTTGAAACCACGCCCCCTCAAGCTCCTAGGGGGCGTAAAATCACCCCTTTGAACCGTACCTATAAGGGTTTGAAACCAGCTCGCCCTCAATGGCGGCGCTGGAGAACCTCCACTTTGAACCGTACCTATAAGGGTTTGAAACCGCCTGGTGGCGGGCATGACGGGCGCAAGCGTGGCGGGGCTTTGAACCGTACCTATAAGGGTTTGAAACATGTCCCGGTGCCCGTGGTCCTCGTGGGGGATGAGCTTTGAACCGTACCTATAAGGGTTTGAAACGAGGCCTCCAGGAGGTAGGGGATGGCGTAGAGGTCCACGCTTTGAACCGTACCTATAAGGGTTTGAAACCCTCCCTTTACCCCTGGGCGGGGATGACCCAGAAGGCGCTTTGAACCGTACCTATAAGGGTTTGAAACGCAAGATTGGGGGCCTCCGCTTGGGAAAGTCAGGAACCTCTTTAAAC
>JAOAJQ010000198.1 GCA_026414125.1 Thermoproteota archaeon | reverse complement strand
GTTCAAAGGCCGAAACCCCGGCCAAGGCCCCCAAGCCCAAGGGGGCGTTTCAAACCCTTATAGGTACGGTTCAAAGCATCCTCAGGTCCACCGGCCCTATGGTCACCGGCCCCGCGTTTCAAACCCTTATAGGTACGGTTCAAAGGAGGTGGTAGAGCGGGTGGTGGTGGTTCCCACCTTACCGTTTCAAACCCTTATAGGTACGGTTCAAAGGAAAATAGGATTAGGCTAGCCCTGCCCGGTATCCTTGTTTCAAACCCTTATAGGTACGGTTCAAAGCGGCGCTCACCGAGACCACGATGGGGTTCTGGATGACCTCGTTTCAAACCCTTATAGGTACGGTTCAAAGCGCGGGAGGGATTGCCCCCCAGGGGTTGGATTAGGTATGGTTTCAAACCCTTATAGGTACGGTTCAAAGGGGGAGGTGAGCCGCAAGGCGCTTGAGTTTGACACCGGTTTCAAACCCTTATAGGTACGGTTCAAAGCGCCATAGGGCGTTCCCTCCCCGGCACCAGTACGAGGCGTTTCAAACCCTTATAGGTACGGTTCAAAGAAGAGGGGCGTAATCCCCGGGTGGGAGTGGCTTGACGCGGTTTCAAACCCTTATAGGTACGGTTCAAAGAGTCCCCGCGGGGTGGAGCCGTGAGCCGCCCATGACCCGGTTTCAAACCCTTATAGGTACGGTTCAAAGCGAGCTGGAGGCCGCGGCCGCCTTCCGCGCGGCCGCGTTTCAAACCCTTATAGGTACGGTTCAAAGGCCCTATGGCCCAGAGGGAGACTACGGCGACTCGCTGTTTCAAACCCTTATAGGTACGGTTCAAAGCTTGGCCGTCTTGCCGAAAAGCCGCCTTAAAGCCTCCGTTTCAAACC
>JAOAJQ010000197.1 GCA_026414125.1 Thermoproteota archaeon | reverse complement strand
CCGCTACGCCGACCTCATAGAGTTTCAAACCCTTATAGGTACGGTTCAAAGCTGCGGCGCACCCGGACGTGGGGGATGCCCTCTGCTCGTTGTTTCAAACCCTTATAGGTACGGTTCAAAGGCACATAGACCCGCCGCCTGGGGTCCCGGGGGTCCCGGTTTCAAACCCTTATAGGTACGGTTCAAAGTGGAGGGGATCGTTCCTCCGGAGCCCGCCTTGCTTCTCGGGTTTCAAACCCTTATAGGTACGGTTCAAAGCCTGTGGGCCACACGGGGGCCAGAAATCTTCCGGGCGGCGTTTCAAACCCTTATAGGTACGGTTCAAAGCGGCTACCGCTCCTACCAACCTCACCGCTCCTTCCGCGTTTCAAACCCTTATAGGTACGGTTCAAAGTAGGCTGCTAGGATGCGCCCCGCTAGACCACGCAGCCGTTTCAAACCCTTATAGGTACGGTTCAAAGCATCCTCACCCCCGACGCCCCTACCCCGCCAGGGTGGAGTTTCAAACCCTTATAGGTACGGTTCAAAGGGGCGGCCCAATCATACCACCCCCTTTTGAGGGTGGCCGGTTTCAAACCCTTATAGGTACGGTTCAAAGACGTAGGGCGGCCAAACGCCGCCCCACTATCTCTAGTTTCAAACCCTTATAGGTACGGTTCAAAGCATTGTCAACCCCGGGCGTGCCTCCCCGGGGGAAGGGACGTTTCAAACCCTTATAGGTACGGTTCAAAGGAAGAGGCGGCGCTTGAGGAGCTGGTGGACTTGGTGTTTCAAACCCTTATAGGTACGGTTCAAAGCTTGTTCTTGTTGCCGAAAACCGCCCTAAGGATGTCCGTTTCAAACCCTTATAGGTACGGTTCAAAGGGGCGGGTCCAGGAGGTTGAGGAGGAAGAAGCCTAGCTAGGTTTCAAACCCTTATAG
>JAOAJQ010000196.1 GCA_026414125.1 Thermoproteota archaeon | reverse complement strand
TGTTTCAAACCCTTATAGGTATTCTCGTAACGTAGGCGTCTACATGGCCCAACAATTTCAAGTTATTGTTTCAAACCCTTATAGGTATTCTCGTAACTAGATGCAGTCGCAGGTAGGTACTACGCAGTCAACAGTTTCAAACCCTTATAGGTATTCTCGTAACACTACCCAGACCGTACAGCCGCATTTGGGGCATCTATGTTTCAAACCCTTATAGGTATTCTCGTAACCATCACCTATGTCCTTCCCCTTAATCCTCAATCTGTAGTTTCAAACCCTTATAGGTATTCTCGTAACCGGTAGGTATATATATGGCGTGCGGTAAGAAGAAATTGTTTCAAACCCTTATAGGTATTCTCGTAACTAGGATGCGGATATAACAACCCCACGGGCACATCACGTTTCAAACCCTTATAGGTATTCTCGTAACGCGGTGTATTCTCATCATCTATGACCACAGTCTTCTCAGTTTCAAACCCTTATAGGTATTCTCGTAACTCATATTTCATTCGACCCACCCGCATAGAGCGCATTTAGTTTCAAACCCTTATAGGTATTCTCGTAACCGCTAGACAATTGTGGGTGGGTAGAACACAGCAGAAGTGTTTCAAACCCTTATAGGTATTCTCGTAACTGGAACATCAGCGGTGCAGTCCACACACCCGCGTCATGTTTCAAACCCTTATAGGTATTCTCGTAACTTGATATAGTTTTATGTATTTTCTTATTACATTTTCTGTTTCAAACCCTTATAGGTATTCTCGCAACTCATATTATGGATGGGAAGCATCCGCGTCAATAAATAAGTTTCAAACCCTTATAGGTATTCTCGTAACATGCGATGAAGTGTGGAATTGGAATCAATGATGATAGTTTCAAACCCTTATAGGTATTCTCGTAACTAGAAACGAATCAATTCTTGCAAAGATCTATAT
>JAOAJQ010000195.1 GCA_026414125.1 Thermoproteota archaeon | reverse complement strand
CGCGCCATGCGTGCGCGCGCGGTGTACTTTGAACCGTACCTATAAGGGTTTGAAACACGCGGCCTACCGTGTGGATGGTGCCCTTACGAATGACACTTTGAACCGTACCTATAAGGGTTTGAAACCAGTCAAGGCGGTGAAGGCCAGGGAGATCATCGACGCCTTTGAACCGTACCTATAAGGGTTTGAAACCTGGCGGCCCAAAAGGCCGGGGTGCAGCTGGTGGACGAAGGCTTTGAACCGTACCTATAAGGGTTTGAAACCCAGGTGCAGGCGCTGCAGGCCAGCCGCGAGCTAAACGCTTTGAACCGTACCTATAAGGGTTTGAAACGGCGGTCCACTGCCCTATGGTGAAGGGGAAAGAACATGCTTTGAACCGTACCTATAAGGGTTTGAAACTTGCCGGCCGCCGAGGACCTTCTTCATGGCCTCGGCATCTTTGAACCGTACCTATAAGGGTTTGAAACTGAAGCTCGGTGTCCCAATACGCCACAAGCCCGTCCGCTTTGAACCGTACCTATAAGGGTTTGAAACTGGTGGTTCTGGCGGCGATGGGGACTCTGGTGGCGGCTTTGAACCGTACCTATAAGGGTTTGAAACCCTATCCTACCACGGGAGCCAGGAGATGATAGCGCCGTCTTTGAACCGTACCTATAAGGGTTTGAAACCCCCTGCATCTTCATGGTGCCATGTCCCCCCCACATTCCTTTGAACCGTACCTATAAGGGTTTGAAACCGAGATATACCCTCAAAGACACCCTTAGCTTGGCGCCTTTGAACCGTACCTATAAGGGTTTGAAACGCGTAGCGCCAGGCAGCAGAAAGCCCGATGGTGAGAGCCTTTGAACCGTACCTATAAGGGTTTGAAACTTCTGGTAGCGGTTCTGGTGGCGGTTCTGGTGGCGGCCCTTTGAACCGTACCTATAAGGGTTTGAAACACAAAAGCGGGGCACCGCCCTACTATGGGGGCTGTCTCTTATACACATCTG
>JAOAJQ010000194.1 GCA_026414125.1 Thermoproteota archaeon | reverse complement strand
GATTAAAGCTTCATGAGTTGCTTACGTATAGGACGACATACCTGCTCTTTGAACCGTACCTATAAGGGTTTGAAACCGGCTCTGATGAGGATGAGGATGACCATGAAGATTACTTTGAACCGTACCTATAAGGGTTTGAAACTTTCGGATGCGGCTCCAATCCATCAGGCTCTAGGGCGTCTTTGAACCGTACCTATAAGGGTTTGAAACTAGCCTGGACCCTGGGAAGAACGATGAGGGCCGTGCTTTGAACCGTACCTATAAGGGTTTGAAACCATGCCGTGGCGGCGTTTCTTCCCTGGATACTCCGTACTTTGAACCGTACCTATAAGGGTTTGAAACTGATGACTGCTATGCTGTAGTTCCTCGCCGCATTTCTGCTTTGAACCGTACCTATAAGGGTTTGAAACCTCTGTCCCAGATGTTGGTCAGGCCAGGAAGCCCCGCCTCTTTGAACCGTACCTATAAGGGTTTGAAACTTCGCCTTCCTATTCCGTGCCCCTATAATGACTGCTATGCTTTGAACCGTACCTATAAGGGTTTGAAACAAGGCCCAACTGGGCCCTAATGGCAACCCCATGGGTATCTTTGAACCGTACCTATAAGGGTTTGAAACCCATTTCGCCCGGGGTCAAGTAGTTCTCGGGGTTCTTTGAACCGTACCTATAAGGGTTTGAAACACAGAAAGGGGGGCGGTGCCCTACCATGGGGGTGTAGGGCTTTGAACCGTACCTATAAGGGTTTGAAACCCGCCTAATAGGCAGAGCGAGACCGGCGACCCGCATACTTTGAACCGTACCTATAAGGGTTTGAAACCGAATGACTACCCGCCCCCCGCCCAGAGTGACGGGCAGCTTTGAACCGTACCTATAAGGGTTTGAAACCGGACACCAGGCCGGGGATAACCCCAGCGGGGCTGGCTTTGAACCGTACCTATAAGGGTTTGAAACACAGAAGTGGGGGGGTGTTCTAGTATGGGGGTGTAGGGGCTTTGAA
>JAOAJQ010000193.1 GCA_026414125.1 Thermoproteota archaeon | reverse complement strand
ATTAAAGCTTCATGAGTTGCTTACGTATAGGACGACATACCTGCTCTTTGAACCGTACCTATAAGGGTTTGAAACCTGAAGCCACTGCAAAAACTCGGGGGGGGTGTCCCTAAACTTTGAACCGTACCTATAAGGGTTTGAAACGCCTCCATCATTTGCACTGTAGCCTGGACCCTGGGGCTTTGAACCGTACCTATAAGGGTTTGAAACGCCGCCGACTCCAGGACCTCCTGGGCGTTCTGGACCGCTTCTTTGAACCGTACCTATAAGGGTTTGAAACGAGCCACCATACCACCCCCAGAACGAGAACAAAAACCTTTGAACCGTACCTATAAGGGTTTGAAACTGGACCCCGAACTCGGCCAGTTTCCCATATGCGCGCGCGCCTTTGAACCGTACCTATAAGGGTTTGAAACGTGCCTAGGGCCGAAACATATAGAACGCGTCCCCAGTGCTTTGAACCGTACCTATAAGGGTTTGAAACCACCACCAAACTCGCTACTGGGCCAGCCATCAGGCAACTTTGAACCGTACCTATAAGGGTTTGAAACGGAGGATGACCATGACGGCGGGAAAACTTGCCCAGATGACTTTGAACCGTACCTATAAGGGTTTGAAACTTCCCTACCCTGAGGCCTATGGGTATGCTGAGGGTTCCGCTTTGAACCGTACCTATAAGGGTTTGAAACCTACCCCGCATATAAACCGACTGGGGGGAGACAAAAGCCGCTTTGAACCGTACCTATAAGGGTTTGAAACGCCGTCTCCCTCAACTCTAGCCAGAGTCTGAGGGCGCTTTGAACCGTACCTATAAGGGTTTGAAACCGGCCGCCTGGGAAGCGGCCCACATGACTGCCTCCTCAACTTTGAACCGTACCTATAAGGGTTTGAAACGAGCTTCCTGGCCCCCCTTTTCTCAGGGGGGAAGGCGGCTTTGAACCGTACCTATAAGGGTTTGAAACCTTCGCTCGGGTGAGTATGTGCGGCAGAAGCTCCTTTGAACCGTACC
>JAOAJQ010000192.1 GCA_026414125.1 Thermoproteota archaeon | reverse complement strand
GGCTGGAAATAGGTTTCAAACCCTTATAGGTACGGTTCAAAGTACCGAGGAGAGAAGGCCCTGATGAGGACAAAGCTGAGTTTCAAACCCTTATAGGTACGGTTCAAAGACGGAAAACGACCGCCAGAAGCGGGACCAGAAAGCTCAGTTTCAAACCCTTATAGGTACGGTTCAAAGCGTAGGGAGATATAACTCCGTCGCGCGGGGAGGAAGTTTCAAACCCTTATAGGTACGGTTCAAAGCATGATAGCAGGAGCCTCTGCCCAGGAGGAGGGGACCCGTTTCAAACCCTTATAGGTACGGTTCAAAGCGCCAGGGTCCACACGAAACTGCTCCTTGAGAAGGGGTTTCAAACCCTTATAGGTACGGTTCAAAGCAAAGACGAGGCGGCCATCAGCATCATCATAGTAGGTTTCAAACCCTTATAGGTACGGTTCAAAGGCCACATTCGGAGCCCACGCAGGAAAAAGGTGAAGAAGTTTCAAACCCTTATAGGTACGGTTCAAAGTTGGGTAGCCCTTTTCCGGGTTCTGGCTCCTCGTGATGAGGTGTTTCAAACCCTTATAGGTACGGTTCAAAGTAGCTACCTCTTGCCGGAAAGGCACGGAAAAGTAGAAATGTTTCAAACCCTTATAGGTACGGTTCAAAGCTGCCATCGTCGGCGGTTTCCTTCTGTTCAAGCTCGGGTTTCAAACCCTTATAGGTACGGTTCAAAGCCGATGTTGTTCGGCTCCCTATTCCGTGCCCCTAGTTTCAAACCCTTATAGGTACGGTTCAAAGGCGGTTCTCTGGGGCGTGGATGCTTATCTTCCTCTCCCGTTTCAAACCCTTATAGGTACGGTTCAAAGGGTGTATATGGCCGTTCGTGCCCGTTCTAGGTGGCAGGTTTCAAACCCTTATAGGTACGGTTCAAAGCCCTGCTCATAGTTCTCTCTGTTGTCTGGCTTTTTATGTTTCAAACCCTTATAGGTACGGTTCAAAGAAGCCGGGGCCGCCCCTTCTAATGGGGGGCCCACGAGGTTTCAAACCCTTATAGGTACGGTTCAAAGAGCAGGTATGTCGTCCTATACG
>JAOAJQ010000191.1 GCA_026414125.1 Thermoproteota archaeon | reverse complement strand
AAGATTAAAGCTTCATGAGTTGCTTACGTATAGGACGACATACCTGCTCTTTGAACCGTACCTATAAGGGTTTGAAACCTCCGCATCGCCATTCCTGAACTCCGGCGGGTCCTCTTTGAACCGTACCTATAAGGGTTTGAAACTCTCCGCCACCCCGGGCGTGTCCTGGGGGGTGGACGCCGCTTTGAACCGTACCTATAAGGGTTTGAAACCCTCTCTTCTTCACAGAGGGGCAGGAACCGGTGAAACTTTGAACCGTACCTATAAGGGTTTGAAACCCATTTCAAACCTCCTCTCCAAATACGATGACCGCTCCTTTGAACCGTACCTATAAGGGTTTGAAACTAGGTGAACTCCCCTATGCCCAACTCCTTGGGCGCGAGAAGCTTTGAACCGTACCTATAAGGGTTTGAAACGCTGATCCCCAGCGCGTCTTCCCCGGGCACGCACCCTTTGAACCGTACCTATAAGGGTTTGAAACGACCACCTTCCCCCCGCCCCCCCGGTTCCCCGTGGTGGGCTTTGAACCGTACCTATAAGGGTTTGAAACCGTGCTGGACGCTACTCCAGAGCCCTACCATGTGCCGCCACTTTGAACCGTACCTATAAGGGTTTGAAACAAGGTGAGGGAGGGCAGGGTGGAGGCCCTGTGGGAGTTCTTTGAACCGTACCTATAAGGGTTTGAAACTCGTCCACCCCGCCCACATCCCGGGCTACCCGCAGACGCTTTGAACCGTACCTATAAGGGTTTGAAACTTGGCAAGGGCCAGAAGGGATGCCAGGGCTCCCCTTTCTTTGAACCGTACCTATAAGGGTTTGAAACCCGTAGCCCAGATGCGCACCCCCGAGACCGCCCACTTCTTTGAACCGTACCTATAAGGGTTTGAAACCGCTGCCCTGGCCCTCTACGTGCGCACCCGCTACGGGCCTTTGAACCGTACCTATAAGGGTTTGAAACCGGTCAACCCGTCCACGCCATGACGGATGGATACGTCTTTGAACCGTACCTATAAGGGTTTGAAACTCCTGGTCCTCCTGGAGGGGAGCCTGGCGGGGGAGGCTTTGAACCGTACCTATAAGGGTTTGAAACGGAAGTTCTACAACTTCCCATCCTAAAACTTCCGCACTTTGAACCGTACCTATAAGGGTTTGAAACATGGGCTCCCACTTGGGAAGGGAGCGCCACTCCCACCCCTTTGAACC
>JAOAJQ010000018.1 GCA_026414125.1 Thermoproteota archaeon | reverse complement strand
GTATAAGAGACAGAAACTCTCTGAAAGGCCTGTGGGCGACTTCAACAGCGTAGACAACCCCCATGGGCCCAACTATATCTGAAACATGGCTCACAGTGGTGCCTGAGGCTGCTCCAAGATAAAGGATCCTCCACGCCGGCTCTATGAAGAAGCTTCGCAAGCCCTTAAGCAGGGCTGCAGCTATCTTACTCCTATACGGGTTCCAAACCCTGTATTCCACGTCCCCAACCCTGATCGTCTTCTCACCGTAGACCACTGTCCCAGGAGCAATGCTCAATGTTGCGAGCCGGGTTCCCTCCTCATCCTCAACCTCGTAAACCCCTTTTAAAACCTCTCTAACCATTCAGCTAACACCCTCCTTCAAAGCCTTAAGCCTGTTCTCAACATCCTTCTTCAACTCTTCCCCTATGAATCTTCCTGAGAAACAGTCTACCCTGGCTGCAACAGCTATCCTGCTGGCGAGCAGTCTTGCAACCTTGCCTCTCACCTTCTTTGGAGATGAGTGGACAAACGGGTGTTGAAAGATTATTCCGTGCTTTGGAGGCCTGCCCCTCTTTCTCAATGCTCTGAAGAGAGCCTTCTCAGCCCCAAGTATCTGTATGGTTGAAGCTGGTAGGCTGGCCAGCCTAGAAAGCGAGCCTGTTTTAGAGATGAGCCTAGCGCCGAGCAGCGGGCCGATGACGGTGCTAAGGTTGGGAGCAGTCTCATCCATGAGCATGCTGATGTGCTTCTCGACAACACCCCTGCAGTCTTCAGTCTCAAGGTAGAGCTCAGCAATCCTTCTAATGTACGCCGGGGTTTTTGAAGAGGATATTCGCCTAACAATCTTCTCAGCATCCTTGCTTTCCTCCAGTAAGCGTGGCTCCCGCTCCTTAACCCATATCATGATCCTGTCTTGAAGAATGTTAAGCATCTTGACAAGCTCGTCGTAAGCCTGCATCGCGATAACAATATCCAGGTCGCTGCTTTTAGCAAGCTCCTCAACCCTTGCTCGGGCAAGCCTCGCCGCAACCCTGACGGTGAAAACCCGGTACTCATCCATGCTTAAACCAAGGATCTTCAGAATTTTTTTAACGTCAGCCCTAAGCTCAACAGCCTTTTTCAAAGGCTCCTGCACAACAGGCTTCAATCCTAAGCGGGTTAAGGATTCCGCAAGGCTCCTCCTCTCAACCATTATGCTCCTCCCCCTCCAGCCTTGAAGGAAGGATACAGCACTCGGGGGAATAGTGCCGCTGTAATACTTCACAGCATCGTCAACACTCCGGAAGAGGTATGGCTTAGCCTCGTCTCCTTCGAAGACAATAAGGCCCGCCGCAGTTTCAACCAGGCTTAGACTTTCCTCCAACCTGTTTTAATCCACCCTCAGGGGGTATTAACTTTTCCTAAGCTTTATAGACATGTCAAGAGGGAAAATGCAGGAACTTATAGAGGGAAGTGGCAGCATTGCTCCAGAAATGAGCACGGTGATACTTGTTAGGTTGGCAAGAATATTGGTTCTTAAAGTGTTATGTCCAATCGGAGATCCTTCGTTTTCATGCTTATGTAAACTATGGTGCATGCTATTTCGCTATAAAGCAGGTTATAACTCTGGAGCTATTCCAGGCTTAAAAGTGTGTCGCGTGCCTATAGGCCTCGTAAGATTCCTTAACCCAAAGCGAGTATCCCCGAGGAGGACTCCTAGGCCTTATTATCAGAAGGATCTTCCTATACTCCGGAACCCTAGGGGTCACAGCGTAGAGAAGCTTAGCCTGTGTTATCGCCTCAAGGATCTTCTCCCTGTCAGTGTGAAGATTCGCATGGTCCTCTACAGGCATATGTTGCATCGAATAAGTACGTATAGAAGATATTTAAGCGTTTAATCGATTTAGGGGAAAATATTAAGATGCGGACTTCGCATAGAATCCCCTTATGTTTCCTATCTGTTTCCTGAATCCATTCAACTCTAATTATACTTAAAAAATATAAGGACGGTTAATTAACAGCACGTGGAATAATCCTTGGCTCATTCAAATATTGTCCTGATAGATATGAATCTTAAAACCTCATTATCTTCTCCTCCGAGAACCACACTGTCTAAGCAGCATTCTCAGGAGTAGAAATCTATTAGATGTCTCATTCACGCTTTTAAAAAAGGTTTAATAGTGTCTCCATAGTTTTCAGCTTCAATAATATGAGTAGTGTCTCACTGGCCCGCAGATGGTTAAAGCAAGCTGAACGGGATTTGAAAGCCGCAAGGGACAGCTTTAACAGTGGGAACTACGAGTGGGCATGCTTTCAAGCCCAACAGGCGGCTGAGAAAGCGCTTAAAGCCATCCTCTTCCTCAGAGGGTTCAGAGCTGTTTTAACGCATTCCATTTTCGAACTGGTTAGCAGAGTTGGTGACGAAGAATTTAAAAAGGAGGATGTTAAATTCTTAGATAGTGTTTACATTGCTTCAAGATACCCGAACTCGTTCTCAGAGGAGGTTGTGCCTTCAGAGTATTTCGATGAGGGTGATGCTGAAAAATGCTTAAGGTTGTCAGAATCAATATTGATGAAGGCGAGAAAACATATAGAGACTTGGAATACAGGCTCGTAGAGTTTCTTAGGAAGATTAAGACACGGTTTGAAATCAAGAGGGCCCTGATTTTCGGATCGTTCGCAAGAAGGGAGCTTCACGAGGGAAGCGACATAGACATCATAATAATCGGCTGCTTCAAGGGGAGGATGCACGAGAGAATACTTGAGGTTTTGCGTGAAACAGACTTGCCGATAGAGCCCCTATGCTATACTGAAAGCGAGTTTCAAAAAATGCTTGAAAACAAGAACCCGTTACTCATGGACGCGCTGCAAAAAGGATACTGGATAGAGGTCTAGGTAAAACGGGCTGTCGGGCTTTCTTCTTAGTCCTTCTTATCCTGTTTCTAAGTATTTTAAAACGCGATGCTGGATTGGGCTAAGCTTCCTCTGCCAAAGATTCTTGTGAGAGAAGATTCTTAGTTGATAATACTGAATGCAATACCTACCTAATGGCATGTTTAATGCTAGCAATATGAGTAGGGAGGAAAATTCAGAGATAAAGAAAGGGGGTTGAGATTATAATAGCTGCGTATAGGCTCGCAAAGGTGCCTATAAAAAGAGATTTCCTTCAGAACTCGAAGGAAAATTACAAAAATATGAGTTCTATGATGTCATCTTAGAAAAATACAGGTTAAGAAGAGAAAGTTAAAAATTTAATTACATAAAAGTATCATCCAGTTGTTTTAGCAATAAGCTTCCTGCTGAAGGCCTTGTCGAAAGTCTTCCTCTGCTTAAACTCCTCCTGCTTACCCACATTCCACTGATCTATAGGTCTCAGATAGCCAACAACTCTAGAATATACCTCAGCGGTTCTCCCGCATTTCGGACACGTGTGCTGCTCCCCAGCTAAATACCCGTCCTCAGGGCAGATGCTGAACGTGGGTGTAAGCGTGAAATAGGGCAGCTTAAAGTTCTCACATATTTTTCTCACTAATGCTGCAACTGACTCAACAGGAGGATTGCTTTCACCCAGCCATATGTGTGCAACTGTTCCGCCCGTGTACCTTGTTTGGAGAGGATCCTGAAGCCTAAGGTAGTCCAAGAGGTCGTCAGTGTAATATACAGGGAGATGAGTAGAATTCGTGTAATACGGCGCGGCACCCTTCTTAACCTCCTCCTCGTTCGCAACAATGATGCTCGGGTAAGCCTTCTTATCTATCCTAGCAAGCCTGTGAGAAGTGCCCTCCGCAGGGGTAGCCTCGAGGTTGAAAATGTTTCCTGTTTCCTCTTGGAAGTCCTGTAGCCTTTTCCGCATGAAGTCTAAAACTTTTATTGAGAAGCTAAGACCCTCAGAGTCGCCGATGGTGCATCCTAGGAAGTTTAGGCAGGCCTCGTTCATGCCGATTAAGCCTATAGTGCTGAAATGGTTCTTCCAGTAGTAGCCGAAAGCCTCTTTTATATGCCTCAAGTAAAATCTAGAATACGGATATAACCCTGCTTCAGTGAACTTTTCAAGCCACTTCCTCTTAATCTCCAGAACATCTCTTGCGAGAACCATCATCCTGTCAAGCCGGGCGAAGAATTCTCCCTCACTCTTCGACAAAAACCCTATCCTAGGCATGTTTATCGTAACTACTCCGATGGAATTACCGCACCACGCAACCTTACCATTACGTCTTACAAGTAGGGTATGATTCTCAACCTCGCAACAATATACCTTTCCTTTATAGTATACTTTAGTTATGTTCCCCGGTCTCAGCCTATGATGTTTGGCTTTTTGTACACCTATTACGTAAACAATTCTCGACTCTATTTTCCTTTCCTTAATGTAGCTAACTTTTCTTTTCTGCACGGTAATAGTCCCAGGCCAACCCAATTTTATTGTGATCTCCTGAAAATCATCGGCTAGTCTCTTTGATGCTGTCCAATAGTTTATTTGACCCGTTTTTTTCCTTAAATGTCCGTCTCCCTTTATCATCCAGTCAAAAAGTATTCTGAGCTGCCTTTTACTTAAGTTCTTAATATCAGAAGGTATGAACTTAGTGTATCTATCACCAAATCGTCTCAAATAGGTCCAGAGCTGTTTATTATGTATTACAAAACCTTTGTCTTCCACTGTATAATTAAATGGAAGCCTATCCAACATTTCTTTTATTTCTCTTCTCTTCTTTTTATTAGTCTGTGATATTATCACTCTATACCCATGTCGTTTAGCGATTTTCTCATTATCAGTTGAACCTTCAGCGAGCCAAATGCCGAAGAATTTTAACCAATCATCCATTGGTATCTTTAAGGAATCCCTTGAAACAATGTAAGGGGTTTTACCTTGTCTACCGTACTTAGTAAAATCAATTCCTGGAAGTATAAAGTGTTCTACTTCATTTCCTTCCCATGCACCCTGTTTTGGTATCCTATGCGTATTCGGCTGAAAAACATGGGCTTCGATAAAGATTCTTTTTCCTATCGTGGTATCGGCGACCATTCTATGATTTGGCGTGACCAGTATGTCAAGCGACCTTGTTTTAAAATGATACATTTCGCCATCGTAATCGTAAACGAAAATCCTTCTTGGTTTATGAAGCTCTATCTTATTATCCTCTGTTAAAGTAAGTAGCGTATCGTCTTTTGTCAAATCTTTAAAATACTTCCAACCATCAGTCGTTAGCACCTCTGTCATTTCATCATAACATCCGGTTAATGGGTTTGCCCCGAAGAGCCCGCCACCCCTCTTTTTTAACTCCCTTTTATCCAGTCTCAGATGGCAGCACATTGAGCGTACATCCTCAGGATTCATATCTGAGTTGATGAAGTTCGCGAAATACGGGATGCCGTACTTCGCAGAGGTCTCCAAGACCCTCTTAACTGTTTCATCATCCCAGTTGAAATCCCGGGTTATGTTTATCGTTGGAATCGGGAAAGTGAATACTCTTCCAACAGCGTCCCCCTCAAGCATCACTTCAGCCAGAGCCCTGTTGAAAAGATTCATCTCCTCCTGAAAGTCGCCGTAAGTATCGTCTAAAACCTGTCCGCCGATAATAACCGGCTCATCCTTCATGAAGCTCGGAACTTTTAGGTCGAGCGTCACGTTTGAGAAAGGAGTTTGGAAGCCAACCCTAGTGGGTATGTTCATGTTGAACATGAATTCTTGAAGAGCCTGCTTCACCGACTTGTAGTCAAGCCCGTCGTATCTTATGAAGGGCGCTAGATAAGTGTCGAAGCTTGAGAAAGCTTGGGCGCCGGCAGCCTCGCCTTGAAGCGTGAACACGAAGTTTACAACATGGCCCAGCGCCACCCTGAAGTGTTTCGCAGGCTTAGCTGAAACCTTTCCCCTAACACCTCTGAAACCGGTCATTAAAAGGTCTTTCAAGTCCCATCCGACGCAATAGGGCCCAAGTATTCCGAGGTTATGAATATGAAAATCACCGTTTAAGTGGGCCTCCCTTATTTCCGTCCTACCCTTGTTGAAAATCCTGTGAAGCCAGTACTGAGAGATAACTTGAGACGAAATATGGAAGTTTAAAGCCTGCAGCGAGTAGGTTGTGTTAGCGTTCTCTCTTACCAGCCAGCTCTTGTTCTCAAGATAACTGTCAACAAACTCCCTTATCTGTGCGTGAAGCGCCCTGTAGAGAATGTATGATTTAGCAACGTTGTAAAGATTGTTCTCGACAAGCACTTTTTCAACAAGGTCTTGAACCTGCTCAACATGAGGAATCTCACCGGGCTTTAGCTGCTTACCTAAACGTTCAACAACCTGGTTTGAAAGCTTCTCTGCTAGACTCCTGTCTTGCCCGCCGACAGACTTTATCGCCTTCCATATTGCCTCAGTAATCTTACCCTTGTCAAAATCAACTACTCTACCATCCCTCTTAACTATTCTGTTTAAAACCTGACTTGAATCCGTCTGCGTCAACCCTAACCCTCCTCAACCAGAATCTTAAGAATGCTTTCGGAATAGAGGGAGGAAGAACCACGGTTAATATCGCAGTAGGTCTGTTGCTTAACTCTTTTTTCTTCCAACGTCAACAATAATCAGGCTCCCAACTCTTCAGAATATAAATTTTCTCTAAAGATTTTTAGACTATTAAACGCTGATATCCACTGGGGAAAACCGCTTAATCCATTTCTAAACATGGAAAACTCGAGGAACAGTCAATCCCATTAAAAACCGAAAATGTGAGGAGAAAGTTTATCCGTACCGCTCCCAGCTTACTCAGCAGAATCAGCGTTGAACACAGCAACAGCAACCATCGTGCTGCTCTACGTGGCAACAGGCTTACTTGCCCTTCTATTGGCACCACTATACGTGGTTAACCAGCTGACTCTCTTCGAAAACCCTGAAAATCCGGTTAACATCCTGTATCTAATACTTACAGTAGTAGTGGTTTTCATAATAATCTTGGTCATCGTTAGGCTGCGCCTCGAAATATTGTTTAAGGGGCTTTTCTACTTCAGCGCCTTCACAGTTCTAATGATAACCATCAGCATCATTCTTCCAGACTCCACTATCTGGCTTGTCGCATCAGCCTTAGCGTCAGCCTCAATACTAGTCCTGCTTAACAGGTTTTACAAGTGGTATGTCGCTGACGCTGTAGGCGTTTTCCTAAGTGCAAGCATCGCAGCCTGGTTTGGAGCATCCCTCGCGCCGCCAGTCCTCACAATACTCCTGCTGTTAATGGCCGTGTATGACTATTTCGCCGTCAGAAGCGGCGGGATGGTGAGCCTTGCTGAGAAAACGTTGAAGATGAACCTGCCTACAATGGTTATGTCGCCGGTTAAAGAAGTGCCTAGGGATTTTAGGACTGGTGACGGCGAGAGAAGAGGGGCCTTCCTCGGGCTAGGAGACCTGGCCTTCCCAAACATGCTTACAGTATCAACTTTCCTGGAGACAGGAACTCCTGTTGCCGCCCTCATGGTTCTAGGCTGCAGCGTAGCAGGGCTAATAGTCGTACTATACGTGGTACGGCGATTCAAAAAGCCTCAGCCAGGATTACCTTACATAGGTCTTGGGGCAGCTATAGGTTGGATCGCTTCGAAAACTCTAGTTTAAAAAGCCTAGAATGTGTGTCAAGCAACCCTTAAAAACGGTGTAAAACCCTATTTTTTCAACCACTTAACCTATTTCATTAACCTCTCTATTTATTATGTTTTCCAATTGGCCTCGAATAGTAGACCTTATTCTAGACCTTCTCAGGAGATAAATCCTTGAAGCAATCACAGCACACGCATGAATAACATATGCCACAGCGTTCTGAGTTTAGAGGTAAAGAAAAAGTTGCTTCGCCTAGATGCTACTCTATAGCTTCAACAGTTATGGCTTGAACCGGACATGTATCCTTGGCAGACTGAGCGCAGTCGGCAACACTATCGTCAATAACGCCCTCAGAACCGCAGCATGAAGACCTATACTTGGAAACAACCTGACTCTTATTTTCGTCGTCAGGCTCGAAAACGTCGGGGCAGGTTGAATAGCAGACTCCACATGCTATGCAGGTGTCCTTATCTATTTTAACTCTATACTTGGTCATTGTTTCCTCGGCCTCACCCGATGATTACTCCGATAAAAAGTTTTCTGAGGCGTCCGATAAGCTCGGATGACTGTTTTAGCTTTCATGCTTGTGGAGCTTTTTCGCCAGGGTAAAATAAACGGTTAAAAGGTGTCGTAAAGTGTTTTACTTGAATTGAGCAGAACAATACTGTTGACGAATGACGATGGTGTGCATTCTCCGGCTTTCAAAGCATTTTGGAGAAGGCTCGTCGACCTTAAGCTCGGCGAGGTGGTCGCGGTTACACCTGAGCATGAGATGAGTGCCGCCGGTAAATCCATAACTCTTCATAAGCCGTTGAGGGTTAACAGGGTTTCAAGCAAGATACATGGGGATAAATATGGTTATGTTCACCTCGTCTCCGGGACGCCTGCCGACGCTGTAGTAGTTGCGTTAAACCTGATTCTCGCTGAGAAGCCATGCATAACTGTGAGCGGGATAAACATGGG
This sequence comes from Thermoproteota archaeon, assembly GCA_026414125.1. GTDB lineage: Archaea > Thermoproteota > EX4484-205 > EX4484-205 > JAAOZP01 > JAAOZP01. The sequence continues at coordinate 4,516 of JAOAJQ010000018.1, read as the reverse complement.
TGATAACATAACGCTCGACAATCTTTTCACGAGTGGGACGATAGCTGCGGCAATACAATCCTTGTTAAGCGGTGTTCCTGCAATAGCTTTCAGCGTTGAAATACCGCCCAGCGTTGAGCGGAGGGAACTTAAGGTGGGAGGCTTTCAGCATCACGGTGAGATTGCAGCCGAGATCACTAGGTTTATGGTTGAGAACTCTCTTTCAACCCCGCATGTTTTAAACGTGAACTTCCCTTTTCACATGGGTAGGGACACTGGTGTTGAGCTTACTTCTCTTGCAAAGATCAAGTTTGAAAACTATATTCTTGAGAGGAAGGATCCAAGGGGCGCTCCATATTATTGGATAGGGAGCTCTGAGATAAACGTTGATAAGTCCAACGAGGGAACTGATCTCTACGCGCTCACGGTTCAGAAAGCAGTATCGATATCTCCGATAAGCCTAGAGGTAAACACACCCATTCTCATTAACCCTGAATCATTCTATAACAGGGAGCACTTGGAGAAAGACAAGAAGATACTTGTAAACCTGCAGAGGAAGGTTAAGGATATACTGGTCTCTAAGGGGCGTTAGCGTATTTCTTAAAAAAGCAAGACTTAAATCAAGAATCAGCATTATTAACCAATTAATAATCGTGTTCATAATCCTCTTCACAATGGTTTTTAATTACTGGAATTGGAGCCGCAGCCTTCGTCGGGCTTATCGCAACCCTAATAATTCATGGAAACTATTATCGTCCCAACCGCAAAAGGAACTTGTTTTTAGAGGAAGTTTTCAGACGGCTTGAGCTGAGAGCTGGAAAGACCTAAGCACTAGGCTCTTCGAGAAGGCTTACAACATTACCATAAGCATCCTCGATAAGACGGGTAAGCTTCTCGGCGGCCTCTTGAACAAGCCTATTGGCGACGGCCTCATCTCTGTGGAAGGCGTTAAAGTATATTTCTATCAAAGGTCTCCCCTCCGAACCCTTCGGATGGGATTTTATATAGGTGTTAGGGTAAAGCTCCTTAACCCTGCCTATGAGAGGCGCTAAAGCCGACTCCTTAACGTTGGTGACGCGGAGGGAAAGCTCAGCAACCCTGAACCCAGATTCTCTTGAAACATCCCTAGAAATAGTCTCGTTGAATATTGCCTCCATCTCCCTTGGAACACCGGGCAGAGCATAGATGACAGTTTCCCCGAGAACCATCTTGGCTGCAGGAGCGGTTCCAACAGGATTTGGCAGAGGCTCAGCCCCCTCAGGCATCTTAGCCATCTTGATCCTTGCTTCAGTCAGTTCTTCACCCATCTTCTCGTATTTTTTCCTAACCATTTCAAGAGCCTCCTTGTTCAGGATTAAGGGTTTTCCAAGAGCTCTCGCCAACCCTTCGAGAGTAATGTCGTCGTAAGTGGGTCCGAGCCCGCCCGTCGTTATGATGTACCTAGGCTTTCTTAAAAGAACCTCGCTGACGCAGGAGGAGATTTCGCTCAGGCTGTCTCCGACAACCGTTATCCTCTTGACGGCGACGCCTAGCCTAGTTAGCCTTTCAGCAAGCCAAGATGCGTTGGTGTTAACAACCTTCCCTATTAAGAGCTCGTTTCCAACGGATATTATTTCGCAAGTCAGCTGAGTGTTCAAACCAACTAACCGCTTAGCACTGTAAAACTTAAGTTTTTACTAATTTTCCTCCAAGGACACCGACCATATTGATGCACCTAAAGTAACGAGTAGTGCCAATTATTAATCCACCCATATTTCTAAGGCGGAGATTTTTGTCTGAAGGCGAGGGCGGCCTTTCTATACGGGCCTCTTCTCCTGAGCCTAGCCCTTCGCTTCGCTTCAATCTTTCTACGCAGCTTGTCCTCAAAACGCTCTTCGGAACACATTGAACCTAATGGGGAAGCCTAGGAAATAAAAGTTTTAAGCTGTAAGGCATGTAAAATTTAAAGAGCGAGGAACTCATTCTGAAAACGTTGAAGAAAATAGACGGGGAAACAATTCTGAGAAAGCTGGGCGAGGCCATAGGGCTCGACGAGGAGAGCTTCCCACCGTTGTCTAGCAGGAGCGTTTTCGAAATGCTTGTCGCCACGGTTCTCTCACAGAACACAAGTGATAAAAACACGGCTAGAACAGTGAGGGGGCTTAGGGAGACGATTGGCATAACGCCGGAGAGTATTTATAACGCTGGACTACGCGAGTTAAAGTCAGCAATAAGATCCTCGGGTCTCTACAATGTTAAGGCTAGAGTTTTGAAGAAGCTTGCTAGAATAGTTATTAAGAATTACGGTGGAAATATTGAGAGGGTTTTGGAGAAGCCTCTGGACGAAGCTAGGAGGGAGTTGATGAGCCTACCGGGTGTCGGTCCTAAGACTGCTGACGTAATGCTTCTTTTCGCAGGCGGTAAAAAAACTTTTCCAATAGATACTCATGTTTTCCGAGTGTCCCGCAGGCTCGGGTTAATAGGGTTGAGAGACGGTTACGAGGAGGCTCGTGAAAAACTCATGAAAACATTTCCACCCGATTCTTACTTGGAAGCTCACCTTCTACTCATAGAGCATGGGAGAAAAACCTGCAGAGCCAAGAAACCATTGTGCCGTCGCTGCGTGCTTCTGGAATACTGCTCCTTTGGACAGATTTTTTTGAAAGGGAAAAGCGAAAAAGCTTAAGCCCGATTCATCTTCTAGAATGCGCGTTGCAATCTGGTATTATGTACAGGTATATCTTGTGCCACGAGAGTTCAACAACCTTTTGAGGAACCCACCCTTTGAAGGTGAACTCGTGACTAACAATCCTTGTCCCAGGCTTAAGCTCAGCTTCAAGCTTAGGCTTAATCTTCTCGTTAGCAGTCGTCGTCAGGAAGAGGGTTAGCACAGTGGCCTCAGAGAGGTTAGCGTTCAACAGGTCCTCGTTGTAGACAAATATTCTTTTAGACAATCCTTCCCTCTCAATCGTTTTGACAAGTTCCTCGTAGAGATCCTTTCTTATCTCATATCCAACAGCCTTTCTCGCACCGAACTTTTTAACTGCAGCAAAAAGCATCCTGCCGTCTCCACAGCCAAGGTCGTAAACAACGTCTCTCGGTGTCACGTCTGCTAGCTCCAGCATCTTTTCAACGACCTCGGGTGGAGACGGTACGTATGGAACTGTTATCGCCATGTTTTCAAGGAGTTCACCGAAGAAAGAAATAAACTTATCGTCCGACATTTTTAATTACCATGTTTCTCCAGCATTTTCATAATCATACGGGCATTACTCAGCATAAAGTGGTTGTTATTCATGAAAACGAATATTCTCTTAGGCTTCGCAGCAAGCACGTTGCGTACAACCTCTTCCAACTCCTCGACCGTGTAATTATGAGAATACCAGGATGAACGACCGTGCATCCTGAGATAGACTGTACCCGTAGTGTTGAAAACATGCCTAGGCAGGTCCGGCGAGTCCACGGAGACTATTGTGAGACCCCTGCCGCTGGCCCACTCCTCCCATTCTCCGCTGAACCACTTGCTGTTCCTCCATTCTACGGCAGCCTTCTCCGCGACCCCGGTCTTAGTGAAAAACCTTTCAATGTTCCTAACAGTGTTTTGACTCGGTTCGACAAACGGGGGGAGTTGAAAAAGATAGTAATCTATGTTTTCCTCTAATGGTTTGAAAAGACTCGTAAACCTGTTGAAAACGCTAACCGCCTTTAAGCCCATACGGTAAATGTGGGTAACCATCCGGTTGACCTTCACCACCCATCTGAAGCCGCGGGGAGTCTTCCTAGACCATGAGTAGACTTGGCTTTCAAACGGAAACCTGTAGAAGCTTGCGTTAAGTTCAACGCTGTTCAGACCGGAGTTGTTTACATACCAGTCAAAATTACCAGCAAGATTCCAGTCGTAACTCCAGCCCGACGTGCCTACGAAAATGTTTCTCCCCAATCCGCTTCCAACATCCTATTGCTGCTCCTCCTTGTCGAACCTCCTCATTACATCCGGTATTTTCTCAACAAGGTCTGAAGCAGTTATGTGGAAGCCCTTATCTTCAACAGCCTTCAAACCGGCTTCCCCGTGAACGTAGGCTGCTGCAGCAGCAGAGTTGAACCCGCTGTTACCCCAGGCTAGGAAGGTTGCGATGATGCCTGAAAGCACGTCCCCGGTTCCGCCGACTGCTAAACCTGGTGTCGCATGCTTATTCACCTTAAGGTTTGAGCCGTCGGTGATGACCGTTTCGAAGCCTTTAAGCAGTAGTGTAAAACCATGTTTACCGGAAAGCTCAACGAGCCTTCTTACGTTTTCAAACCATCTGGCTCCGAGCTCAGCATCGAAAACCTGTTTAAACTCTCCGCGGTGGGGAGTAGCCACAACCCCCTTCAGCAGGCTCGGGAAGGCTTTGAAAGCCTTGAAACCATCTGCGTCGACAACAACCGGCATCAGCCTGCTCCTAGCCTCATCAACGATCATCCTGACTGCTTCCACGGTCTCCTCGTGGAGGCCTAGGCCTGGGCCCAAAACTATGGAGTCAGCCTTATCCATAAGCTTGGAAACAAGGGGTATTGC
>JAOAJQ010000190.1 GCA_026414125.1 Thermoproteota archaeon | reverse complement strand
GGTTCAAAGGCGAAGGCATCTTGCCCGAGAAGATCGCTTTGGGAGAACTGCTGTTTCAAACCCTTATAGGTACGGTTCAAAGGGGGGATTACGACATCAGGGATGTGGAGCGGGTGGTGTTTCAAACCCTTATAGGTACGGTTCAAAGGCAGCCACACCCAGCACGAGGGAACGCATGAGGAGAAGTTTCAAACCCTTATAGGTACGGTTCAAAGTAGGCCCATGCTCATCCTCATACGACCGAATGAGGGCGTTTCAAACCCTTATAGGTACGGTTCAAAGAAAAGGGTGAGAGGGCCTCTGCATAGTGGGGCCCCACGTTTCAAACCCTTATAGGTACGGTTCAAAGATGTTCACCGCCAAAACTAGAACTTGCACGAGACACCTCCGTTTCAAACCCTTATAGGTACGGTTCAAAGCCGGGCATACATCATGTAGGTACCGGTGAACTCTAGTTTCAAACCCTTATAGGTACGGTTCAAAGCCGGCCTGGCCTGAAAACTTCTCCCTGGGTTTAGGCGGTTTCAAACCCTTATAGGTACGGTTCAAAGCAGACCTGAGTCCCATGCGTAGGCACCTACGCCTTCTACGTTTCAAACCCTTATAGGTACGGTTCAAAGACACGAAACCGTTCCTTGAGAAGGGTCAGGGTATCTTGTTTCAAACCCTTATAGGTACGGTTCAAAGGCCCCCACCAGGTTGGTAGCAGCACGAACTACCCAGCGTTTCAAACCCTTATAGGTACGGTTCAAAGTCGGCGGTTTCCTTCTGTTCAAGCTCGGCAAGCGTGCGGCGTTTCAAACCCTTATAGGTACGGTTCAAAGCACCTCCGGCCCTCATACTAGCATGCCCGCATGCCTCCCGGTTTCAAACCCTTATAGGTACGGTTCAAAGACTCTAGCCAAAAGCTCATAGCCTCGGGGACTTCAGGTTTCAAACCCTTATAGGTACGGTTCAAAGGGGTAAGGGGGAAAAGATGAACATTTTGCAGAAGCTGTTTCAAACCCTTATAGGTACGGTTCAAAGCGTGGCCGAGTGTGGGGGCGGGGTGGGGGGGGGAGCGAGTTTCAAACCCTTATAGGTACGGTTCAAAGAGTTTGGGGACTGAAATGGAAGGAACCCTGGACCAGGTTTCAAACCCTTATAGGTACGGTTCAAAGCCACATTAGCTCCCCGCGCAACCGAGACTTGCCATATCGGTTTCAAACCCTTATAGGTACGGTTCAAAGCTTGACCCCCGGCGAGCTGGACACCCTGGGGC
>JAOAJQ010000189.1 GCA_026414125.1 Thermoproteota archaeon | reverse complement strand
GGTTCAAAGGCCGAAACCCCGGCCAAGGCCCCCAAGCCCAAGGGGGCGTTTCAAACCCTTATAGGTACGGTTCAAAGGAGACCCTCTACAGGGCCGTAGTGCTCACCATCCACCCGTTTCAAACCCTTATAGGTACGGTTCAAAGCTTCCCGGCCCGACATGGGGCCGGGCTGGGGGCACGAAAGTTTCAAACCCTTATAGGTACGGTTCAAAGCTGGAGAGGCTGAGGGCCTTCTCCACGCTGGAGGAGGTGTTTCAAACCCTTATAGGTACGGTTCAAAGGGGAGGGGCTTCCCCCCAGGGGCTGGATTAGGTGTGTAATCCAGGTTTCAAACCCTTATAGGTACGGTTCAAAGTCGCCAGGGTCTACTCCAAAACTCTCGAGTCTCGGACGTTTCAAACCCTTATAGGTACGGTTCAAAGTGTTGTGGAGGGGGATATGTCCCCCTCGGCTTTGTGGGTTTCAAACCCTTATAGGTACGGTTCAAAGCCGTCACGTGGGCACTCGGTACATTGAGCAGGGTGACTGGGTTTCAAACCCTTATAGGTACGGTTCAAAGCCGCCCAGGCGTTGACCACTGAATATAAGGAGGACGCCGCGTTTCAAACCCTTATAGGTACGGTTCAAAGGGGCGGTGAGTGCTGGTTACGCGGGTGATTTTACGCCCGTTTCAAACCCTTATAGGTACGGTTCAAAGTTTTGCCGGAGAGAACGTGGATAGTGGCCTTTTCGGCGTTTCAAACCCTTATAGGTACGGTTCAAAGCCGGGGTAAGGGGGAAAACATGAAGTGGCTACAGAGTTTCAAACCCTTATAGGTACGGTTCAAAGTAGCGACATTCTGGACATGCTGAAGCATGCTATCCAAAGGTTTCAAACCCTTATAGGTACGGTTCAAAGTCGTAATGAACCTATAAGGGATTCAAGCCTTTTATATGTTTCAAACCCTTATAGGTACGGTTCAAAGCATCACGGAAAAACTCCAGAGGACGAACGACCCACCAGAGTTTCAAACCCTTATAGGTACGGTTCAAAGACCCCCCTCAAGAAAAGTCTTGACCGGGTACAAGCAGTTTCAAACCCTTATAGGTACGGTTCAAAGGTCTGCAACCGCTCAAGCTTATCCACCTGTAGCGCCCGTTTCAAACCCTTATAGGTACGGTTCAAAGTCGGGCCTCGGGTGGTAGGCGTGGAGGCTTTTCATCCGTGCGGGTTTCAAACCCTTATAGGTACGGTTCAAAGGCTACCGCCAGCTTCCGCTCCAGTTCAGTTAGTTCTGCGTTTCAAACCCTTATAGGTACGGTTCAAAGGTGGAGTTGGGCATGCGCTCCACCGGTTACCGCGAGGGCATGTTTCAAACCCTTATAG
>JAOAJQ010000188.1 GCA_026414125.1 Thermoproteota archaeon | reverse complement strand
ACGGTTCAAAGCTTCTGCATGCCCTTCTCACCCTGGCTCAAGAGAGGGTTTCAAACCCTTATAGGTACGGTTCAAAGAGTTTAGTTATAGGTTAGCACGGGCTGCGGTCTATTGGTTTCAAACCCTTATAGGTACGGTTCAAAGCCCGCTGGCGGTTGGGGTCCGTGAGGCGCCAAGCGACGTTTCAAACCCTTATAGGTACGGTTCAAAGCCGTGTGGACTCCCTGCCAGCCCCCGATAAGAAGAGGTTTCAAACCCTTATAGGTACGGTTCAAAGCGGGACGGAGGGCCTCCCGCTCTCCCTTTGGCTCCAGGGTTTCAAACCCTTATAGGTACGGTTCAAAGCCAACTCGGCTTCCAACTCCCGCACCTTGGCCTCAGTTTCAAACCCTTATAGGTACGGTTCAAAGGGAAGATGGTACTTGCTAGAGTTGCCAAGATACTCGCGTTTCAAACCCTTATAGGTACGGTTCAAAGTTGAGCTTGAAGGGAACGAGAACGGTGTTGGGCCCCAGGTTTCAAACCCTTATAGGTACGGTTCAAAGAAGCGTTGTCCCCCACCTGGGAAACGGGTTGGGTGTCTTGTTTCAAACCCTTATAGGTACGGTTCAAAGTTCTGAGGAAGAGGAAATAGAAGCTTAGGGAGGGAGTTTCAAACCCTTATAGGTACGGTTCAAAGCCTGAGCTGGTAGCGGTCCCACTGGACCGTGGACGGAGTTTCAAACCCTTATAGGTACGGTTCAAAGCTTGCTGTGGACGCACTTACTACAAAGGTCCGCTATAGTTTCAAACCCTTATAGGTACGGTTCAAAGACGGCGAGCAGGACAGAAACGATGGAGCGAAGGGCGGAGGTTTCAAACCCTTATAGGTACGGTTCAAAGTAGTCCTGGACGGAAGGAACATAGGAGGCGAGAGCAGGTTTCAAACCCTTATAGGTACGGTTCAAAGGGTATGCGCTAGCGGCGTCCTCCTTATATTCAGTGGTGTTTCAAACCCTTATAGGTACGGTTCAAAGCGGGGTCCCTCCCCCTAGCCCAGGCCAAGGTGATGGAGGAGCGTTTCAAACCCTTATAGGTACGGTTCAAAGAAACAATCATGGCTTCTTCTCAGGAACGAGAGCAGTGTTTCAAACCCTTATAGGTACGGTTCAAAGGTCTGGTCAGTCACCAAGACCAGACGGTCGCCATCAAGAGTTTCAAACCCTTATAGGTACGGTTCAAAGGAGCATCACGGAAAAACTCCAGAGGACGAACGACCCACGTTTCAAACCCTTATAGGTACGGTTCAAAGCTAACGCATACCCAGCACCGGAAGAAGAAGCGTACCTAGTTTCAAACCCTTATAGGTACGGTTCAAAGTGGCACCATGAAGGTGCAGG
>JAOAJQ010000187.1 GCA_026414125.1 Thermoproteota archaeon | reverse complement strand
TGTGTATAAGAGACAGTCGCAGCATTACTCTGGTCCGATAAGCCTAGAAAACTCGTGTTGAGGCTCAGCTCGTTCAGGATGATGAGTAGAGTTCTAAACCCTTACTTGGAGAGGATCGAAAACTTTCAGAGAGAAGGTGTTAAAGCCAAGAGGGCTCTGGGACCTGTTGTTTTATTAATGCTGTCAACATCTATATTGGACTCGATGGCCCTCTACTTTTTCTCCATCTCTGTCGGAGTTAAGTTAAATCCTGGGTTATTCATCTTCATATACTCGCTTGTTTCAAGCTTCACATACCTGCCTTTAACCCTAGCTGGCCTAGGTGTTCAGGAAGGTGTTTTAGCAGCATTGCTACAACTGTTTGGCACTCCTCTCACGCACGGTGTGTCCGTATCGCTGCTATTCCGGTTCTTCTACACAACGACTGATCTAATAGGGCTACCGGCCCTTATGAAGATAGGTTTCACAAAAGGTTTTCAGAAAGAGGGTTAACAACGTGTAAAAACCATTTGATTAAAAATATTTCAACCCGTCATTTTCAGAGCAGATGCTTGGAAAGCCTTAAATTAACCTTGTCAAAGAGAGGATAGCATGATGGAGTTTAACCCCCGAGAATTCATCGATGAAAAAATAAGTCTTTTAAGAAAGGAGATCGGCAGCGAGACGGCTATTGTTGCTCTGTCCGGCGGCGTCGACAGCTCCGTAACAGCCGTACTGGGTTTCAAGGCTGTTGGCAGGAACTTGAGGGCAGTTTTCCTGGAAGACGGTTTTATGCGGATAGGGGAGGCTGAGAAGATTAGCAGGGTTTTCAAAAACCTAGGAATCAGCGTGGATGTGCATAATGTTCAAAGAGATTTTTTAACGGCTTTAAAGGGCATTAGGGATGCTGAGGAAAAGAGGAAGACTTTCCGAGACACTTTCTACAAGACGTTTTCAAGGATTGCTGAACAAGCTGGTGCAAAGATTGTTCTGCAGGGGACGATAGCCGCAGACATAGTTGAGACTGCCGGGGGGGTGAAAACCCAGCATAATGTGCTGGAGCAGATAGGCATAAACCCGCTTGAGAAATACGGGTTTAAAATAGTTGAACCTTTGAAAGAGCTTTACAAGAACCAAGTTAGGAGGGTTGCGAGGGAACTCGGGCTTCCCGACGAGATAGTTAATCGAAGACCATTCCCCGGGCCGGGGCTGGCAATTAGGATACTTGGCGAGGTTACCGAAGAGAAGCTTTTAATAATAAAGAAGGCGACATCCATAGTTGAAGATGAGCTTGCAGACGTAGAGTGTTTTCAGGCCTTTCCAGTTCTTCTCGAGGGCAGGGCTACAGGGGTAGACAGGAATTCCACTAGGAAATATGGATACATGATTGCCCTAAGAATCGTTGAGTCTGAAGACGCTATTACTGCTAAGTACGTCAGGCTCGACTGGGTTAAGCTTGATAGGGTAAGAGATATGATAATTAGGAATATTCCTGAGGTCTCAAGGGTGCTTTACGATATTTCCGACAAGCCTCCTGCAACGATAG
>JAOAJQ010000186.1 GCA_026414125.1 Thermoproteota archaeon | reverse complement strand
CCGCCACAGCATACGCATCTCTATTCTGAACTATGAAGGCTGCCTGAGCCTCAGCATCTGAAGGTGCTTCAACAAATGGGAGACCCATTGTGGAAAGCAGGGCCTTAGTATCCCTGATCATAGTGTAAGTCAGCCTGGTTGAAGAAACAGCTTTAGAAAAAGCTTCTGCAAACCTACCTTCCCTTACTGCCTTCCTCCATTCAGCTAAAGCCTTCTCTCTCCTAAACTTCCTCTCATCCAGCTCCTTCTGCTTGAGCGGAATAGGCTTTCCGTCGAATACGAATATGAAGCTCATGCCATAGTCGTACAGGAGTCTTGTAACCCTAAAGGCGAAACCTATTAGGTGAGATGTAACATTACCCTCAGAATCCGTGAAAAACGTTCCGTCAGGCTTACGTATTAACGCGAGAAACTGGTAGAGCATCTGATTAGCGTCAACCGCGAAGCTTTTCCCTCTAAAGTTTTCAAGCCGCATCAGCTTTCTAGGAATTATGGGTGTTAAATTAACCCCCATCTTGACCTTAAACCATTTATTATCAAGATCCAGCGACATTTATGATTTTCAAGCATTTTTTCTTATTGTTTCAGGAACATGCTAACTCAAAAGGTTAAATCGAGGTGTGCAAGAGACATCTGCATTGACTAGAGAATATAAGCTTGAAACTCCTCTTAGAAGGGAAGAAGTCACTAGGCTAAGGGTTGGAGACATTCTCTATGTCAGCGGGGAAGTTTTTACAAGTAGAGATAGGACTCAACGCCTGATACTGGAGAGCAAGAGCAGAGGGAACTTGCCTTTCTCCTTGGATGGTTTAATAGAGTTTCATGCTGGGCCAATAGTTAGGAAGAAAAACTCTCGATGGGAAATAGTTTCGATCGGACCGACAACAAGCTTTAGAATGGAAGCCGGAGAATATAGCTTCATAAGGGAGACTGGTGTAGCTGGTGTTGTCGGGAAAGGTGGGATGGGGGAAAAAACTAGGGAAGCGTGTAGAGAGTTTAAGGCTTTTTACGGCATACTTCCAGGCGGGGCTGCAGCCTTTTTAGCTAAGAAGGTTGAAAGCATCCTGGGAGTATACTGGCTTGAAGAACTCGGCGTCCCTGAAGCAATGTGGCACCTAAAGGTTCAGGATCTAGGTCCGATAATCGTTGCGATTGATAGCTTGGGAAACAATATTTACGATTCTCTCAGGAAGAGGGTTGCCGAGAACCTTTCAAGACTCCTGCAGGAGGTCTAGCATATGGATATTTTAAGGCTTAGGAAGCACATAGTTGAGACAATAAGGGTTTGTGAAACATCGCTTCCAAATGATGTTAAAAAGGCTTTAAGAAGAGCATACGATGAGGAGAATAGAGAACCCGCTAAGAAAATTCTCGGAATACTGATAGAAAACATGGAGGTTGCTGAAAAAGAGCATAGACCCATATGCCAAGATACTGGAACCTTGACTTTCTACGTTAAGAGGGGAAGCTGGAGAGAAGAGGAGCTGCAGAAAATCATCAACGAGGCCGTTAAGGAGGCGAGTGAAGAGATACCTTTAAGACCTAACGCGATAGACTTCGTGTCCGGAAGAAACTCTGGAAACAATACTGGAAGATTCATCCCGTGGATTGTCTGGGAACCAGGTGGGGAAAATTTAGAGATAACAGTGATAGCTAAGGGCGGAGGCTCTGAAACTGTTTCAAGTCTGAAAGCTCTGCCAGCCACCGCCGGGAGAAAGGAGATATTTCAAACAGTCTTAGAAAG
>JAOAJQ010000185.1 GCA_026414125.1 Thermoproteota archaeon | reverse complement strand
GAGATTCTCAGAGCTCCAAAAGGATATAGGGCGGTTTCACTCACCACCCTAGGTTATTCTGATTCAACAGTCCGCTGGAGGCCGCCGCCTAAGGGCATAAAGATCCTATACGAGGGGTTCCAGTAAAATGGGGAGCAAGTGGTTCAGGGATGTGGCTGGGGTGCTCAACCGGTTGAGCGGGTTAGAAGAGCAGGATACTGTCTGCGAGATTGCTGCACTGTTTAAAAAGGTTGATTCCAATTGCATTGAAAACCTTATCAGGATGATGAGGATGGATTTCGGAGAGGCTTCAAGGCTTATCGGGACGCACTTGTTAAGAAGAATAGTTTCAGAGGCCTTAGCCGGGATAACGCTTCTTAAGCAGGATATGGTTGAAGGATTAGTGCAATCCGGAAGACTTAAAGATGTGTTAAGCAGGCGGAGCAGTATCCTTCTCGAGAAGGGGTTGAGCATCGACCAGGCTTATCTAGGGATGCTTGAGGCTTGCAGGATAAGCGGGAAGAGCAGTATTACCTTCAAGGTTAAAAGCCTAACTGGGCTTCTCAGTAAAGCTTCCGACGAGGAGGCTATTCTTATCGTAAATATTCTAATGGGTAGGCAGAAGCCTGTGGATGACAGGCTTATTCTGAAGGCTTTGGACGAGGCGTTCCATGGTTCTACTGCTGGTGTTGGGATGGCTGGTGAGGAGGCTAGCCTGAAAGACATTTATAAGGTGGTGCTACAGGTGGTTAAAAATGCAGGACAAGCCGAGTCAGGCTGAAAAAGAAGGATGTGGAAGAATTGAACAGACAATAGAGTGTGCTGAAGAATTATCTAAGATGGTTCAGAGCCTGAATACTGCTTTATCGCGCGGGGACTTCGAAGAGCTGAGGGAGATCCTAAGCAGGGTTAAACTACGCATATTGGAATTGGAAAATTATCTAAATATGCTTGATTAAACCTAGCGATTATTTCAACAGGATAAGAACTATGTTTCACAAGTGTTGTCTTGAGAGTAAGGTTTAATAGTTTTTGAAAAATACTTTAAGCATGGTGGTCTTAATGTCTGAGGTTGAGTCTAAGATAGACGAGTGCATAGCTGAGCTGAAACCTTACAGGATGTTCTCGTCGGAAGCTAGTAACGCTATAAAAGGTTTAGAAATGCTTAAGGAACAGTTGAAAAACATTACGAAGGAAAATATTGATGAAATTATAAAACGTGTAGAGGAAGGATATCGGGGAAGCTTAGCGTACGCGAATTTCATCCCTAAGACGGTTGAAAACCTCAGGTTCATAAAGGAGTACCTTGAAAAGATGAAGGCCTCCCTCTAGTTTGCAGCAACGCCTGTCTGAAGAAACCCAGCTTTTTAAAAACTACGCGTTTACACATGGTCTGCCAAGGAAGAAGATGTTAATCTTTTTAAGCCTATTTTTCAGGTAAACATCTTATGGGGCAGGTTCGGTTTGGCATAGTTGGAGCCGGCGTAGGGGCCAACTTTGCCCTCCGTGCCATGAAGCTTCTAGAGGAGAAAGAGGGAATTGTTAAACCAGTTGCCGTAAGCGACGTTGTTGAGGATTTAGCTAGGAAGGCCGCTGAGGAGTTCGGAGTAAAGTATTTTCTCAACTATCGGGATTTATTTGTTAAGGAGAGGATTGACGCTGTTTTCATTTCAACGCCGCACTATCTGCATTTCCCCATGGCTATAGATGCAATAGAGGCTGGTGTAAACGTGCTTGTTGATAAGCCCATGGCTATAGACATCAGGGAGGCTGATGAGATGATAAGGAGGGCTAGGAGGGCTGGTGTGAAGCTGGGTGTAAACCTTCAGGGCAGGTTTGACCCAAGTGTTCTCAAGGGAAAGGAGGCGGTGGACACTGGCAGGTCTGTCTCTTATACAC
>JAOAJQ010000184.1 GCA_026414125.1 Thermoproteota archaeon | reverse complement strand
CGACATACCTGCTCTTTGAACCGTACCTATAAGGGTTTGAAACGATGCTCCAGCCCCCCCTAGGGTAAGGGGGCCGGTAGCTTTGAACCGTACCTATAAGGGTTTGAAACGATGGACGGTGAGCGCCACGGCTTCATTCAATGCCTCCCCTTTGAACCGTACCTATAAGGGTTTGAAACGGGATGCAGTACTGCTAGAGCCCCCAAAGGAAACCCCACTTTGAACCGTACCTATAAGGGTTTGAAACCGCTCCGCCCAGGCCAGGACGCGCCGGGCCGTGGTCTCCGAAATCAGCCCGCTTTGAACCGTACCTATAAGGGTTTGAAACTTAGCTTTGGCCATCGCTACTTGGACAGGTTGCAAACTTTGAACCGTACCTATAAGGGTTTGAAACTGGATGCCCACGCCGATTTGTTGGCCCACGGCGTGGTGCTTTGAACCGTACCTATAAGGGTTTGAAACGCGAACATTTTCGCCGAATGGCGTGCTGGCGGCATCCCTTTGAACCGTACCTATAAGGGTTTGAAACTATCGGGCCCCCGGGTGCTCCGCCAGGACCTCCACGCTTTGAACCGTACCTATAAGGGTTTGAAACAACCACCGCCACATGGTTTCAAAAAGCCGGGCGTCACTTTGAACCGTACCTATAAGGGTTTGAAACGCCGTCTCGCCCGTAGCCAGACCTGCCTGCCCGCCCGCTTTGAACCGTACCTATAAGGGTTTGAAACATGACATCAAACCGACAGACCGCCTCTACCCGCCGCTTTGAACCGTACCTATAAGGGTTTGAAACCCGATAGGGATGGGCAGGCTTTCCGCCCCCGCACCCTGCTTTGAACCGTACCTATAAGGGTTTGAAACCGGGCCCAGTAGAGGGCCTCTTCCTGGTCCCTTCCCTCTTTGAACCGTACCTATAAGGGTTTGAAACTAGTAAGTGCGTCCACAGCAAGAGCCCCGGCGAGGGCCTTTGAACCGTACCTATAAGGGTTTGAAACATGGGCGGGGGGCAAGTGAGGGCAATAATGAAGACGCTTTGAACCGTACCTATAAGGGTTTGAAACTCCCTCTACCGGCTCCACCTCCCCCTCCTCCTTAGACTTTGAACCGTACCTATAAGGGTTTGAAACCCCTCCAGGGCCAGCTCGGTGGCAATGGGAAGAACCTCCTTTGAACCGTACCTATAAGGGTTTGAAACCCAGAAGATCGCCGCCTATCCATCCCACGGCGCCTCCTTTGAACCGTACCTATAAGGGTTTGAAACGAGCCTGGCAAAGCTTTGTAAAGCCCGTAAGCTCAGACTTTGAACCGTACCTATAAGGGTTTGAAACCTTCTCCCACTGGGGTAGCCACTCCTCGGCCAGGCGGGGAACTTTGAACCGTACCTATAAGGGTTTGAAACCTGTAAACCAGGCGGACAGGTAAATCGCGAAGAGCAAGCTTTGAACCGTACCTATAAGGGTTTGAAACGTGGCCCCCGGCGGGACGAGGGAGTCGGGGAGAAAGATGCTTTGAACCGTACCTATAAAGGTTTGAAACCCGAACGCAGGCGCTGGGCCGTGTTCCAGGGCCCAGCGCTTTGAACCGTACCTATAAGGGTTTGAAACCGGGTTTTGCCGCTACCGGGGCCGGCGATGACCAAAGCCTTTGAACCGTACCTATAAGGGTTTGAAACCGTAAAGACTTTCGCCGGGCAGAACGGTAATGAGCCCTTTGAACCGTACCTATAAGGGTTTGAAACACACCCAGGCCCCCCGCGGAGCCCAGGAAAACCCGGGAAGGCTTTGAACCGTACCTATAAGGGTTTGAAACCCACAGGAGGCCCATGGGGGTCTCGGCCTGGGTGAGCCAGCTTTGAACCGTACCTATAAGGGTTTGAAACGCCCCCTTGGGCTTGGGGGCCTTGGCCGGGGTTTCGGCCTTTGAAC
>JAOAJQ010000183.1 GCA_026414125.1 Thermoproteota archaeon | reverse complement strand
GGCGTTAGGAACGCGATTGAGGCCGTTGAGGAGCTAAGTGGGAGGAAGGAGCTTAAAGGTGTCAGAATGGATTCCGGAGACATGCTGAGTCTAAGCAAAGAGGCTAGGAGGATTCTTGATGAAGCCGGGTTCAGCTCTACCAAGATATTTGTGAGCAGCGGGCTCGACGAGTATGTGATTGAAGATTATTTAAACAAGGGTGCTCAGATAGATGTTTTCGGAGTAGGCTCATCCCTAGTGACGTCTGACGACGCTCCTAAGACGGACATGGTTTACAAGCTTGTTGAAAGCGAGGAGAACGGTAGGCTCGTGCCAAGGATGAAGATCGCTGAGGGTGAGAAGGCAACCCTGCCAGGGGCCAAGCAGGTTTACAGGGTTGAGGAAAACGGGAAATACGTTAGGGACATGGTTGGGCTGTGCGACGAGGAGCTAGAAGGGGAGAAACGGCTCGTCCAAATATTCAAGGATGGCAGGCTTGTCTACAGGCTTCCGAAGCTCGACGAGATAAGGGAGAAGGCCAAGAGGGAGCTGGAGAAGCTTCCGGAAGAGTACAGGAGGATTAGAAGCCCAGAGGCCTACCCGGTTCAGGTGAGCGAGAGAATAATGGAGTTAGGCAGACAACTGATTAAGAAACTTTTGGGGGAGAAACAGGGTTAGGCTGTTTCCTTAAGGAAGCAAGTCGCTCAGCGTAACACCTATCGCCCCTTTCAAAATCATCTCTCGAACAGCTTTCTCACTGTCACCCGGGTTCACGTCAACCCCTTTAACAGCGTCCAGGAGAAGAACAGTTTCAAAACCAAGGTCTAAAGAATCTAGAACAGTCGACTTAACGCAGTAATCGGTTGCAAGCCCACCTATGAAAAGCCTCTTCGAGCCAAGCCTATGCAGCTCCAGGCTTAGAACAGTCTCCTGGAAACCCGAGTAAGCATCCCTCTCAGGGGAGAAAGCCTTGTCCACAATCCTTACACTTGGAGGAAGATTCAGCATGCTGGATATCTCTGCACCCAAAGTGTTTTGAACACAGTGCGGCGGCCAAGGGCCTCCTCTCTCCCTGAAGCTCACATGCTGACTAGGATGCCAGTCCCTCGTCGCGAAAACGGGAAGGCCCCGCCTCGTAAAAAGCCCGATATACTTGTTCAAAGGCTCTATGACTGAGTCTCCCTCTGGAACAGCTAAGGCTCCCCCGGGAAGGAAATCGTTTTGAACATCAACTATTATCAGGGCACTCCTGCTTGTTAACGAGATCCTCACGGTGTTTAAACACTACGGCTGAAAAATAAGTTTTTCCCCAAATCTTAGGCTTGTAAACGTTAAAGATGCCTGCTGTTTCTAAGTCGAAATGTTTAAGATTTTTCATGAGATAAGGGGTTTAAGAAGTTGGAGTACCGGGAGTTTGGGAAAACCGGTTTTAAGGTTTCCGTAATAGGGATGGGAACCTACTATGACCCGTCGTACATTATTCTAGCTAGGCTCCTACGACTACACAGGGATAAGAGTTTAAAGATTGCTGCTTTGAGAAAGGGTATTGAGCTCGGCATCAACCTTATAGACACCGCTGAAATCTACGAGACCGAGGGTCTTGTAGCGGAAGCCATAAAGGGTTTTAAAAGAGACGGGCTTTTCATAGCCACCAAGGTGTGGCTCACACACCTGCGTTACGAAAAGGTTTTGAAGTCTGCTGAGAAAAGCCTCAGAAGACTAGGCTGCTCCCATATTGACCTATACCAGGTTCACTGGCCGAACCCTTCCATACCTGTTGAGGAAACTATGCGTGCGATGAGCAGGCTGGTGGACGAGGGGAAGGTTAGACACATAGGCGTGAGCAACTTCTCATTGGAGCAGTTTAAGAGGGCACAGGAAGCCCTGCCCAAGCATGAGCTGGCCTCAAACCAGGTTGAATACAGCCTTACAGTCAGGAGGATTGAGAAGGACCTGTTGCCATACTGCGAGCAGAACAGGGTTGCGATACTCGCCTATCGCC
>JAOAJQ010000182.1 GCA_026414125.1 Thermoproteota archaeon | reverse complement strand
GGTTCAAAGAGCTCAGAAAAACACCGTGAAACTCCCCTGGGGGCAGGGTTTCAAACCCTTATAGGTACGGTTCAAAGTCGCAGGCAGGGCATTTCACGGGGTGGCGTGCCGCATCCAGTTTCAAACCCTTATAGGTACGGTTCAAAGCTTCTGCATGCCCTTCTCACCCTGGCTCAAGAGAGGGTTTCAAACCCTTATAGGTACGGTTCAAAGTCTTTCTGACGGGGAAAGGAGGTGATGGCGTGAAGCTGTTTCAAACCCTTATAGGTACGGTTCAAAGCTGGGCACGGCCCCTGAGGTGGCGGCCACGGGCCTGTTTCAAACCCTTATAGGTACGGTTCAAAGTCGGGAGGAAGGCAGGAAACTCACATGGGAACATACGTTTCAAACCCTTATAGGTACGGTTCAAAGCGGTGCTGGGTATGCGTTAGCGGCGTCGTCTCTCTACTGTTTCAAACCCTTATAGGTACGGTTCAAAGGCCGCACGCTTGCCCAGTTTGAACAGAAGGAAGCCGCGTTTCAAACCCTTATAGGTACGGTTCAAAGACGGGGACCCTATGGGCCGTGCGCCTACGGCCCGGGTTTCAAACCCTTATAGGTACGGTTCAAAGGAGGCTCACCTCTGAGTCCAAGATGGTCCTTGAGTTTGCGTTTCAAACCCTTATAGGTACGGTTCAAAGATGAGGCCGTGGCGGAGGAGAGGGCCAGGGAGCAGGGGTTTCAAACCCTTATAGGTACGGTTCAAAGGGCCAGGCTCCAGGAGGCCCTGGCCGAGCGTGAAGCCCTGTTTCAAACCCTTATAGGTACGGTTCAAAGGTAGACCTCCACGACTGCCTGGTACCCTGTCTGCCCAAGTTTCAAACCCTTATAGGTACGGTTCAAAGTGGAGCCGCACCGAGGCCATGCCGCCCCGTAGGCATGCGTTTCAAACCCTTATAGGTACGGTTCAAAGTGTATAGAGCTACGGCAGACGCCACGGCGAGGAGGACAGGTTTCAAACCCTTATAGGTACGGTTCAAAGCATGGGGGGGGCTAGGGTTCCTGCGGGGTGGAGCCGGTTTCAAACCCTTATAGGTACGGTTCAAAGCTGGGGTTTAACAGAAGGGGCAAGTATCGCCAAGCGCCTGTTTCAAACCCTTATAGGTACGGTTCAAAGGTCAGGGAGGTCAAGGAGGCCCAGGTGGCCAAGGCCCCGTTTCAAACCCTTATAGGTACGGTTCAAAGAAAAGTGGTTCTTCCCGGTGCGAGTGCCCAGGGAGAACAGTTTCAAACCCTTATAGGTACGGTTCAAAGCTGCCGATGTTGTTCGCCTTCCTATTCCGTGCCCCTAGTTTCAAACCCTTATAGGTACGGTTCAAAGGTGCCCGGTACGCCGATATGCTAGAAAACGTGGACCCGTTTCAAACCCTTATAGGTACGGTTCAAAGTATGAAGTAGCCTTTGGGGCGGTCACCGATGCCGCGTTTCAAACCCTTATAGGTACGGTTCAAAGCGGGTGCCCCGTCATGTGGGTGCCCGGTACATCGAGGTTTCAAACCCTTATAGGTACGGTTCAAAGCACCTATGCGGTAGGCCTCAGAGACTAGCCTAGTGGCGTTTCAAACCCTTATAGGTACGGTTCAAAGCCTGTAGCCACTTCATGTTTCCTCCTTCACCCCGGGGTGGTTTCAAACCCTTATAGGTACGGTTCAAAGTCGTCATTCGCAAGGGTGTCATCACCCTGACCGAAAGGGCGTTTCAAACCCTTATAGGTACGGTTCAAAGTCAGGTAGTTCTCGGGGTCTACGACCCCGAACTCGGCGTTTCAAACCCTTATAGGTACGGTTCAAAGGAACGTCTTCCCCCCGGGGGCTCCAGACTACACAAACAGTTTCAAACCCTTATAGGTACGGTTCAAAGCACGAGCTAGACTCGGCCCACGGCCAGGCTGGACGGGAGTTTCAAACCCTTATAGGTACGGTTCAAAGCTCTGTACGATGGAACCG
>JAOAJQ010000181.1 GCA_026414125.1 Thermoproteota archaeon | reverse complement strand
TTCAGTTATAATAGGAGATGTTTCGATTCTCGCAACCGCTCCCCCAAGGTATTTCGGCGCCGGAGTTGGAGACCTCGTGGCGAAGCATACTGCAGTGAAAGACTGGCGTCTCTCTCACACGCTTCGTGGAGAATACTATGGCGAGTATGCTGCAAGCCTTGCTGAAACAATCGCTGAGAGAATAGTTAGGTGCGCTGAAAAAATCGCGGGGGACAGGCTTGAAGGGGCCAGCATCCTAGTGGAAGCATTGATACACGCAGGAGTCCTCATAGGCATAGCTGGAAGCAGCAGGCCGTGCAGTGGCTCAGAGCATCTTTTCAGCCATGCACTCGACCATGTTGCAGGCTACCCTGCTCTCCATGGGGAACAGGTTGGAATAGGAACAATAATGATGAGCAAGCTTCACGATGGAGACTGGTTAAGAATCAGGAGCGCACTCTCGAAAGTCGGCGCGCCTGTCTCAGCCAGAGAGATAAACGTGTCTGAGAAACAAGTTGTTAAAGCCTTAACCTTCGCCCACACCATAAGGCCTGAAAGATACACTATTCTTGGAGACAAGGGTTTGACGAGAAAAGCTGCAGAGGAGCTTGCTAGAAGCACGATGGTGATATAGCCGGTGTCCAGCCGTGGGCAAGTACAGCTACCTCGACCCATCTGCGAAAAAAGGCTTCGCCTTCACCTACATGGGTGAAGCCTATGAATGTGAAGAATGTGCGGCAAGAGAGAGATGCCACGGCTCGCTCACCGTGGGCTTCTCATACAGGATTCTTAGGAAGACGGGTGGCGAGAAAGTTTACTGCCTGTTAAGAGGCGGCGAGGCCGCGCCCTTTGAGATCGACATGGAGCCGCTGATCCTTCTCGCACCAGGCAGAGTGAAGGAGGGTGCTGTCACGATAATTGAGAACAGCTTCTGCAGAGCCGGGTGCAGCAGGATCCTTGAATGCCCTGTGGTCTTCAACATGCTTGTTTCAAACCGGAGGCTCAGGGTTCTTGAGAAGCTCGGAGCGTTCGACTGCCCTGAGAAGAGGCTCATCCTAGTTAAGGCTGAGATTGTTGAGGAGGAGTAGACTGGGGTTCCCCGCCCGGCGCAGCCTCGGGCTGCGTGAAAACATCTATGAACTCAATGGTCTTAACATTTTTAACAACGGTGAAAACGTCTTCCGAAACAGCCTTCTTAACGTATTGAATACCCTCTGAAAGGAGAACCCTCTGAGGAAGCCTTACCGCAGCCCTAGCTCCGTCAAGCTCCACCGCAACCTCGTCGACGGAAACCTCAGGAAGACGCCTGTTAACAAGATGCTTAATCTTCTCCGCGTCATCCTCCAGAACCCTAACTATTTTAAACCTGTAGACTAGGGTTCTTCCTGCGAGAGGAGGGTTGAAATCAACCTGAACCCTGCCGCCGCTAACAGTCCTTACAACACCGATCCTGTTATCCATTTCAACCAGGGACCCGGGGGCAAGCTCCTGAGGCTTTGAAAACCTTCTGGCAGCGTACGTCTTAACCTTGCTCGGATCCCTGAAGCCATATGCCTTTTCAGGAGGGATTTCAACAGTCCTCTCGACACCGATCTCGCTCTTGAGAAGCTCCTCCTCCCAGCTTTCTAAAACCCATTTCCCACCAAGGTATATCAGCCTGG
The DNA here is from genome assembly GCA_026414125.1 of Thermoproteota archaeon. Taxonomy (GTDB): domain Archaea; phylum Thermoproteota; class EX4484-205; order EX4484-205; family JAAOZP01; genus JAAOZP01. Next base: position 406 of record JAOAJQ010000181.1, on the reverse strand, counting down.
GAGAATACTTCTCCCCCTCCCTGTATATCGACGCCTTCTTAGCCTCCTCCTCTACAGTGGTCTCTATCACGCTGCCGGTCTCCTTCACGGAGAGAGTATAGTCAACGAGCACTAGTGAACCGGGCTCCATGCTTCAAACCCCTTTGAAAAGGGTGTTTATAAACACTCCCGTTTTTAAAAAGCCTCGTCTGAAGAGGATAGAGACCTTATTCTCTCAGGCCCGCCGATGCTCACCAGATACTTGTAGACACTAGCCGGGACAAGCTGGCTCCAGTCAACGCCTAGGATGATCCTCCTCCTTATCTCCGCACCCGAGTACCTTTCCCTCTCCAAGAACGGTATTGGCCTAACCTCGTAGCCAGCTTCCTTGAAAAGCCTTCCGGTGAAAGGCTGGTTAGTGTAGACC
>JAOAJQ010000017.1 GCA_026414125.1 Thermoproteota archaeon | reverse complement strand
GCTGTGTAAACTCCCCCCATATCGCTAGAGAGGGGTTTGCCTCATCCAGGATCCGCATCACGCTCTTCCTCTCCAAATCCGTCCTATTGCCTATGAGCCTGCATACTAACCCTGTTGAAGCGTTCAAAGTGTGGGGTGTCGAGATTATCCTCATGGGGTCCACGCTTAGGGTGAAATGGGGCTCGTCAAACCTCGTGTCGAGCTGCCTTGCGAGGTGGAGAGTATAGCGGAACCTTGCGACCTCATGGCTCTTAACAGGGTCCTGCTCATTGTAGTGGGTCCAATCCTTAACGTTGAAGTCTAAAACGTGAATGTGGAAGCCTCTGGCCCCGCTGAAAACAACCATAATTTTCTCATAGTTCTCCTCGACGAGCTCAGCCAGGCGGATAGTGTATTTTCTCGCAACCTCCAGGCAGGCTTCGCACACCCATGTGCGAGGGTGCTCATGCGTATCTATGCCTCTGAAAAGATAGTTGTCCACGTCGATAACGTACTCTCCCTCAACAGGGTGGGCATACTTTGCTCTGCTTTTCAACCCGACCCTCTCGGGGAAAAGATAGTTGAGAACGCTCATGTAAACATGTATCGGGGCATACTTGGCACACATCCTCCAGAGTGCTTTAGCGTTAACCCTGCTTCTAAACGTGTTGAGCTTGATGAACCTCTTGTCATGCGTAACGATCCTAATGTGCTTCCTCCCTAGGCTCCAGGGTTCAAGCGAAGGCGGCTTAGTGTTCACGTAGTATTTCTTAACCTGCTCCAGGTGTATCATAAACCCCGCCCTCCCCTATGAGGAAAGAGGCTTCTCCATAAGGAAGGTGGGGAGCATCCATCATTGTCGCGACCCTAGTCTTCTCCTTACCTCTTCTAAGGTAAATCCTGTAGGTGCATGCATGGGCGACAACGTTTCCGCCTGCAGGCTTATTCGGGTCTCCGAAGAACTGGCCAGGGTTCGCAACCACCTGGTTGGTAACGACGACAGCAAGGTTTAACGCTTCAGCAAGCTTGAGAAGCTTGTGGACATGCGAGTTTAACCGTTGCTGCCTTAAGGCTAACGCCTCCCTGCCCAGGTATTCCCCCCGGAAGAGGCTGGTTAATGAATCGACGACGATCAGCCTGATGTTCCTCTCCCCGCAGACCTCCCAAGCCTTATCGACCAATAGCACCTGGTGATCGCTATTATAGACTCTGGCGTAAACAATGTTCTTTAGAGTTTTCTCAGCCTCAAGGCTGTTTCTCCGGGCTATCTGCACGATCCTCTCAGGCCTGAAGGTTCCCTCAGTATCAATGTAGAGAGCATTAGCTGCAAGCCCACCCTTGTCCTTGGGGAGCTGAACGGTTACGCTCAGCATATGACAAAGCTGAGTCTTCCCCGTTCCAAACTCTCCGACCAGCTCCGTTATAGCCTGGGTTTCAACACCTCCTCCTAGAAGGCTGTCAAGTGCCTTGCTCCCCGTCGTGATCCTCTGGGCGAGCTGCCTCCTCTTATAGACCTCGTCAGCAGTAACCAGGTTTATCTTAATCAGCTCCCTAGCCCTCTGAGAAATCTTAAGGGCAACGTCATAGCCTACCCCAGCCGCCTCAGACAGCTCGAAGGCCGTTGCAACCGCCAGGGATTCTACGGTTGAATATCCTGCTTCCCTGAGCTTCTTCGCCGTCGCCGGTCCAACGCCCTCAATATCCTCAAGCTCATGCTCGCTAGCCATTGTGAAACATCCTTCGCTGAAGCGGTTTTAAAGCCACAGGTATGTAAACGCTTGAGGGGGAGGGTTGGGTGAAAGTGGTCAAGATCTGAGAGTTCGCCTTAGCGTGCGTGCCAGCAGGTGAAAATATTTTATTGATCAAACTGGCATCTATATATTGGTAGCTGGGTCTGCCATGTATTGCGTGAAACGGTTTTTGCTGAAAGCATTCAATTAGAACACGCTTGAGGACGAACAGAGAGCCCCCCTAAGCTCAATATAGGGAGGGAGAAAAAATAGAATTAGTGCGTCCGCCTTCCCTTTCCCGCCAATTCTAGATGTACTGATAGTACTGTTAGAAGCAGAGGGGTGTGTCAGGTAGGGGGACGAAGAGTACTCCGCCCCTCACCGGTGAAGCCGTTGTTCCTCCGAAGCCTGTGACCTTGTTGCCACTCCTGTGTACCTCGCTGATGATGCTGACGCTTCTACCCAGGGTGGTGTTAACTATTGTCATGAAGATTTCCCGTCTGTCAGGATGCTGGGACGGAGGCTTATCAGGCATGGAGCCGTCTTTAGGACGCGGTATCATCCATGCGAGGTGGTTGAAGCTGTAGCCTAGGAGGAGGGTTTGCCCCTCGCACTTGTCACAGGGTGCCTCAAGCATCGTGAAAACCGTGTTTAGAGCAGCCTCTTGAAACTCCTCTTTACGTATCCCAATAACCGGCATAACCACCAGAGAGGTAATATCGTCGCACTTAGGACAGTAGGCGAATGGGAAAAACACCGGATTAAGGTCTCCAGTCTTCCGGATGGTGGACTCGTCAACCGACCTCAGCTTGTACGCATGCCCCTCAGCAATCTTCCAAAGCCTATCCTTATCTATGATGATTCTACCAGCTCCCACTTCCCTCACCGCCCAGGCCACCCTGTCGTAATACTGTTTCAAGCCTCTTAACCCACGGCCCACGAGAAGCTGTGTTCTCAGCGCTGTGAAAACCCTTATGCCTAAGCCGCCAACGTTTTCAACACAGGGCTGTCTCAGGCTGTCGTCGAAACCAAGCTCTCCTCCAAAATCCTTAATGATGATGCGCGCCAAAAAGGCTGCAGACTGAATTACTAGAAGGGCTTTATCATATGCTTCTGCTTGGGAATCCGTAGACCTTGGAAACATGTATCCCTTCTTCCAACTTTCAAGGATAAAATCCTCAGCCGACTTAAGACTATCCTTATCATAATTTAGGCCGATACCCTTCCCCCTCGCATTATTCACAAACCTCTCCGCAAAAGGAGAACCAAACTTAAACCAGATATCACGTAGTTTCTCCGGCTCAAGACTACTTAAAGACATACATATTGGAATATGATGAAAGAATATTTAAGCTTCTCGATTCAAGAAACATGAATATGTCCTCAATTTTCCAAAAGCTAAAAACTATTTCCTTTTAACTCTATTTCAGGCAGTATGAGAGCTCCGCAGTATTCGCATTTAACCATGGCTTTTTTCTACTCTTTCGATCCCGTGGTAAATAATCAGCCAACTAGTATCCCCCAAGGCAAGCCTTCATTTCTTCAACGAGCTTACTCTTCAGGCATCTCTTCAAAATGTATTTTATACGCGTGCTAGGTTATGTTCCTTATGGGTGGAAAATGATTTCTAAGTTTTTCCGTTAAAGTTGAGTGTTTTCTGTTTTAAATTGGAAGCATGGAGCGGGATGAGGATGTTGAGGCTCGTGAAGCAAGCTTTATTATGATGGTGGCACCGCTCACCATCCTTTAACCTCCGTATGTAGCACTAGCAGGAATGTAGATTTAGAAAGATTTTTGTACGCCGACGCTCGCGTCTATCGGCAGGGTGACGTTTAGCACTGCACCCCAGCTGCCATAGGTACGTTGTTAATGAACACGCTGCCTGGCGCGCTAGAAATTCTAATGGAAGGTAAAAATTATTAGCGTTTGAAGTAGTGCAGAGAAATATTCCGTTCATGCTTTGTAAGAAATTTGGAGAATTCGTGAAGCTTTGTGACGATGTACAGTAAGTGCAGAAGCTTGACTCGCCTTAAGCCTCCCACATGTTAAGCAGATGGAAAGCCTCATTTTTCTTCACGGTTTTGAAGGGATGATAAATTGCAGGCGAATATCTTTGAAAAAATGCGTGTTAAAAAAAGGAGTTTCCTCGTGCCTCGTTCTGATTGTGGACCATGGTTATACTTATATATAACCTAGGTCACTAATAGATGCGTGCGATACAGGCTGCCACTCTCAAAGATACTACGGGGGAAATGGCTCAGAATCGCGGAGCTCCAGGACTCAATAATGATTGAGGTTTCTAAAAAATTCGATTTCATTCTTCACGGCGGCATAGCTGTGTGGAGGGTTTACAGCGGGAAAAGGTTCTCCTACGATATAGATATCTACCATGATAATCCTGAGGATGTGGCCGAGTATTTCTCATCATCCAGCTTATTCAAAGTGCTCAAGTCTAAGGTTACACCGTCGAAGGTTCTTTACCTCAAGGTAGGCGACGACGTTGTTGCTGAGCTGGAAGCCTCCCCCACCCCCAAGGGAGTTGAAACCGTTGAGTCGAGCTTCTGGCTTGTAGACGGGAGCAGCATGGTTGTGGTTACGCTTACGCCTGAAAGCCTGTTGAAGGATAAGGTGAGAGCCTTCATGGATCGTAAGACAGCTAAAGACCTGTACGATATTTTCTACCTGCTGGATTTCTGCGACAGGAGTAAAATAAGGGAGGAGGTGAAGAAGATAGTGCCTTTTCTCAAATCCGAGCCCAAGGATTTCTCCGGGTTGCCTGAGCTAATTCTAGTAGGTAAGCCTCCGAGCTTTGAGATGATTGTGAGAAAGGTGAAGACACATGCCGCGAGTTAAGTATAGTGGTTTTCTCGAAAAGCTTCAGGCAGCAAGCATATTCACGTTTAAAACGGTTGAAAGCAAGGTTGGAAGAGAGTATGCGAAGATTCTGATACACAATTTGAAGAAAAAGGGGAAGATCATTGAGCTTGTCAAAGGTGTCTACACCTTCAAAAAGTCTCCCTACATGATCACTAAGGCGATTCCAAAGTCATACGTGGGTCTGGGGAGCGCTGCCTTCCTCCACGGGTTATGGGAGCAAGTGACGAGGATAACGGTTCTCTCCCCACATGCTTCTATAAAGGTTAGGGTGGGCGAGAGAGAGGTCTCCGGCTTCAAAGTGGTTTTGAAGAAGATATCTGAAAAAATGTTTTTCGGATACGAGCTTAAATATGTGGAGGAGATAGGCGAGTGGATAAGGGTTTCGGAACCGGAGAAAACCCTGATAGACATTCTTTATTTTAACTATCCGTTTAAAGAAGAGATAGCGCCGAAGCTGCTGGAAGCCGTGGATAAGGAGAAAATAAGGAGGCAAATCGAAACCATGAGAATGAGAAAGGTGAAGGGATGGAAGAAAGTCCTGCAGGAAATAGAGCCATATTTGCAGCAGACGTGAAAGACGCATCTTCATCATGCTGTTTTTATTCATTTTATCATTATGACTTCATCCCTCAGGTCGGCGAAATGCTTGTCTCCCGTAACCACCTTAGCATTAGATTTTCGGGCTGTTGCCAGGATGATTGAGTCAGCTAACCCCCAGTTCCCCACTCTTTTTTTCCTCTCAACATCTATCTCGCCCGAGAGTTCAGCGATGCTGCGCGACAAGTCTACGATCTCCGTTATGATTCCAACAAACTCCAGCTTGGTTCTCCTACCCTCCATAGTCTCCACCCCTCTCTCGACTTCTTTAAGCAGCTTCCTGCTTAGCTCAGCGATAACCACCGTCGGGGTGGCTGAATTCTCCTCCTCAATGTAACGCTTCGCCTCCTCGCCGGGCTTTGAACCCCTGAAGTACTCGATCCAAGCGTACACGTCAATAACGTACTTATAGCTCATGGAACTCCGCTTCCTCCTCCTCTTTGAAACGGGACAGCTTAGGGTTTGAACCGAACATGGAGGCAGGTATCTCCATTTTTTCAGCTAAGAGTTTTTGCAAAACCTCATCATAGCTTTTCGCGGACAACCTTTTCTTTAAAGCGTCTAGGAGCTGTCGCGTTCTCCTACTAACCTGAATGGTAGTAGTAGCCATAGCTATAAGTATAACTATAGTCAATATTTATACTTTATTAGCGGCCTTTATTAAAGCCTGTTTGTACGTTTTACCGAGATTTCTAGTTTAACTACTTGGAGGCTGGCTAAAGGTGCCTGCCACTTTTTCATAGTGACTACTGGGAAAATGCGCGACTCTATTGCTTCGAAATCAGGTAAAAATCCCATAATCACCGGTTCCAATTCCCATCTGCAGACTGCCCCGGTTCTTTCAATTCTTAATAAACTCCTCAAACTTTTGTAATACGAGTTCCTGATTCATTAGGCTGAGGCTTAAACCTGCTTTCAGTAGCAAGCAGCAGGTTGTTAAGCCTTCCTGCAGCTTAAGGATTTGAAAACGTTTAAACGTATACTGTAATAAACCATTTATCAATGAGGCTTGAAAACGTGTTGAAGCAGGTGAGGACGCCTAATAAAATCTCGAGGCTCATCCTGTCAGCCTCCTATAAGAAGGGGGCGTTCGACAGCCATCTTGTTGACTGCCCATTTGTTTTCCACCATGAAGGACGTTTCTATATGACTTACATAGGATGGGACTCTATTGGTTATAGAACCGGTTTAGCGTCGTCGGATGATCTCATCCACTGGAGAAAGGAGGGGATGATAATAGACCGTGGGCTGAAGGGTTCGCCAACCGAGTTTAACGTCGCCTTAACATGGATTCTTCGCGACAACGATCTCTTCGGTGAAGGCTGTTTAAAGAAGGTAGACGGATTTTTTATTGGAACATACCATGCTTATCCTAAACCCGGCTATGAAGCCGGCTCTGCTGCAATAGGCTTGGCTTACAGTAAAGACTTGCGGCACTGGGATCTCGACGAGCCTGTTCTCTTCTGCAGTGACGGTGGGGGCTGGGAAAAGGGGGGACTGTATAAGTCCTGCCTGCTTGAACACGAGGGGGTTTACTACATGTTCTACAATGCTAAGAATAATCTGGAGTGGCCGTGGGTTGAGCAAACAGGCTTAGCCACGTCATCAGATTTGAAGAAATGGAAGCGTTTCGAGAAAAACCCTGTGTTGACAATTGGACGAAGGGGGTCTTTCGACGATGTTTTCGCCAGCGACCCGTGTGTTCTGAAATGCGGCGACCTTTGGGCGATGTTTTACTATGGGCTTTCCAGCGACGGGCATGCTCGGAACAGTGTAGCCTTTTCCCGCAACCTGCTTCAATGGGAGAAATCAGGAGAGGTTCTTATTGACGTCGGTCCTAAGGGTGCTGTTGACGAACTCCACGCCCATAAGCCCAGCCTAATCTTCTGGAATGGAAAACTATATCATTTCTACTGCGCGGTGACTCCGGCGGCGAATAGGAGAATAGGCGAGATAGAGTACCACGAGGTCAGGGGAATAACAGTTGCAACATCTTAATTCTCGTGAATATTTTTACTGAACAACTTGTTTGCTCACCTTTTCTTTAACGATGCTCTGGATGCTGCCAGGGTTATGGCCCATCCTGCGAACCCGGCTATGATGGCGAGCGGGCTCAGTAGCAGGCTTAACAGAAGGTTTATTATGAACATGGCTGCGGCGGCTGAGAACCTCGGGTTTTCAAGCTTCCCCCCGAGCTTGAAGAGCCCCGCTACCAGCCCTATTTGTCCGATGACCAGTAGAGCGGCTCCAGTCCAGAAAAGTATTATCGTGGTGGTTGAAACAGGTTTCTGGCTTGAAATCTCTGTGGCGAGTATGATTATGGCTATTAGGAGGATAACGGGCCCGGTGCAGCCGATTTTAACTAGCGTCAAGGGGTGTCTGAAAGATTCGTCGTGCTTTCTGAGTGAGCCGAACGCGGGGAGGAGTAAACCGTATTCTATCGCGAGAACCATTAATCCCCCGCCGACAGCTAGAAGGAAGACCATAAGTATAGGTGTCGCGAGCAGAGTGAATTCCATCGGGAAGCTTTGAAACTCGAACCAGACGCTTAAAACTAGGGTTAGAAACTCCCTTGGAATGGGAATGCCGATAAGCGTTATGAAACCGGTTGCGAACATTAGGATGAAAGTGCCGGCAAGCGGCGAGCCGACAATATAAAGGGGAAGCATCCAGCCGAGCATGTTAAGACCCCTGGAGAGATTCTCATCTAGAACGCTTTCCTTAGGCACCCTAGTGACGTTGGCGAGGAAGCCCTCCGCCGACTCCGCCGGCCTGCTCACGGGCAAGAGTGTTTCCCGGTGTTCAAGCCTCGGCCGAGTGGTTTTAAGCTTCTTAAGAGAAATGCAGTCATGCTCCTCAGGGTCTGAATGTTTCTCGCAGAAAACCCATTCGCAAAGGGGGCAGGGCTTGTAATTCTCATCCGTCCTGCCGCACACGTGACACCTTTGCAGCATGCTTGCATAGTGTTGTTTTCGGATAAAAAGGTTTTCTTATAAGAAAACTAGTGAATATTGCCACTTAAGAATATCTTTAAAAAAAAGGCATTACACGGAGGAGCGTTAAGATAAAAAATCCGGAGAAAAAAATAACCGGAGTTTTAGAACTATATTAGGGGCGGATTGCGCCTGGCAAGAGGAGCCTAATAATAGAATCGCGGTCTATAGTTCAGCAAACCTTATTTCCCCATAGCTTGCAGCACCCTCGGCTACGAAGAAACCTGCTGGCTCATCACGGCCTCCGTAAGCCCGGCAGGATAGTGCAATCCTACCTATGAAGGCTTCCACAATGCTGTCTTCAACGAATACAAGGAACGGTGTCGGTTTGCCAGGTTTCAGAAACACTGGGCACTCGGCGAGCGGCGGTGCATCCCCCGCCCTTGGAAAACGGCTGAACACCATCCTGTTCCCGGCTGGTTCAAACCCGAGCATATAGCCGGAGGAGAAGTCAACACTGGTTCGGATGAGCAGCCCGAAGAAGCGGGTACCCGGCTGGAAGGAAAGCACGCCTTTCAATGCGAAACTGTTTTTCAAGCAGGGTATGGTGGCGTAAGCAAGTCCATCCGTCCGCTTCCCGTGAACACTATTCTCCTGAATCTTCCACTCGCCAAGCTTGCCCAAGATGCTTCCATCTACGTCTAGGTTTTTAAACTGAAACGCGTTCACCACTTCACCTGGGCACTGCACGGAAAGGCTTCCGTCAGCCTCAGCCTTCAATTCATGGGGGATAGCTAGATGCCCACCCCATTGCCATTTGCCCTCGTCACTCTCATTCTCTCTAGTCGGAACCCATCCGAATAAGACTCTCCTTGCCCCGTCTCCAGCCGTCTTAGCAGCGTAAAAACGCTGTCCGTTGAAAACATCCGGTGTCGCTACACGCCAAGGACCTTTTAAATCGTCGGATACACGGTAATGCGTCTGAAGGTTCTCGGTGAACTCTGAGAAAACAAGGTACCAGCGTCCACCCAGCTCAAACAAGTCAGGGCACTCCATCGGGCCGCAAATATTCGGCGCGTAGAAAGGCGGGTAACAATCCCATTTCTCGAGGTCGCGGGATTTAGCGAGCCCAACGCATCCCCGCTTCGCCACAGGCCCATCCCTAGTGGTTGCGCAAACCAGCATGAAGAAGAGCTTCTCCTCGGGGTTCCAGAACACGAAAGGGTCTCTCCAGTCCGCTTCTCCATACCAGCGTTCATCAGGCACTAAAACCGGGTTACGATTATCCTTAACCCAGTTCACTAGGTCGCTGCTGACGGCGTGGCAAATCGTCTGCGGAAAACGGCTGTTCGGATTCCATCCAGTGTAAAACGCGTGGAAAACACCATCCTTCTCTATAACGGATCCAGTCCAGCATCCGCCGCTGTCTGGCGTGTCTTTCTCACCGGGTAGAATCGCGTCAGGCATCTCCCTCCAGTGCACCAAGTCGTTTGAAACAATATGCGACCAGATAAGACGGTCTCCTGTTTTCCGCGTTGTCTTCAAATAGAAAACATGGTAGCTGCCCCTCCAGTAGAAAGGTATGGCGTCGCCGAAAAAACCGTCAACAGGCCTGTAATGAACATGCTTCATACTTGCCGACCACTGGTCTGGAGGGTCAGTTGCCTCGTTATAAGCCTTATATCTGAACAATCTTCCAGTTAACCCACGGATCTGAGAACCATGGAAGATTATGGCTTGAAGACTGACGAAGGCGTTTCACACTCTTCAAGACTACCGTAGAAACCCATATGCCTCTCTATAGAATTGCAGAGCGCGTCCAAGTTCTCCAGGGGGACATCGGGATAAATGCCTGCCGTCAACATTAGGCCTCCCTTCTTAGAGCCCAGTTCAACAATGCTGTTCCTAATGTGATCATCTATTTCCAGAGCTGTTCCGAAGGGTAGGAGATACTGCCTATCAATATCCAGGTCGATGCAAACCCTACCCTTTATTCTCCTCTTTATATTCAGCAAGCCGTTAACCCTGTCCTGGAGATTTAACACTGAAACACCCGACTCGATCAAGTCGTCAACCACCTCCATGACGTGCCCGTCAGTATGAAGGTAAACCCTTGCTCCAGCCTCCCTTATCCTTTGGAACATTCGACGGTAAGACGGGAATATCAGTTTCCTGAATTTCTCCCTGCTTACCGGCATCCTGTCCTGCAGTCCCAGATCGTCTCCGAAAGTAACCATGTCAACACCCATTTTAAGCACTCTTTCAATCAGCTCAAGATTGTACTGTGTCAGCCTTTCAATAAGCTCGTAGAGCTGAGGAGGCTCGGTGAAAAAATCCTTCATAAGGTTTGTGAAACCCCTCAGGTAGTAAAGCCTCATGAAGAAGAAGCCGTGTGGAAAATCAACAACCCTAATCTCTCCTCTTTCTTTTGCCTTTTTGATGGAGGCCTCGATTTCCCCCCATGGCCGCGGGGGACTATGGATACCGGCTATGCCTTTCTCCACGTCTGGAAAAAGCATGTTGTCTAGGCGGCTCCAGTCTTCAAGCGGGTGTTTAACAACCTGGCCCTCCAACCCGTCGATTTTAAAAGTCCAAACGCAGCCCCACTCGTCAACTACCTTGTTCCCCTTCCTATACACGCCGAAATCGTCAAAATCCACGGATCCCTTTATGAAGCCGGGGAAAATCTTGGGATGCTTGGCCAAAACATCCTCAAGACACTCCCTATACTTGTGCCACGTGGCTTGGCTGATCGCGACGTTCGAGGGAACGAAGCCGCATCCATCAAGATCCATAACCTTCAGCAGGATTTTTTTAAACGGCATCGCTCAGCAGGATAGTCAAGCAGAACTATAAAAAAATATCTAAAACGGATGCTGAATCAAACCAGTTAACAAGCTTGAAGACAATAATGGAGAATAGGAACAACCTTTAGCAGGCTGTTCAACATTTATATTTAGCCAACCGCATGTTTCCAGAGAAGTGTGTCCTCATGGATAGCGAGGCGAAAATAGTATGGTCTCTGAGACTCATCACGATCGCAATGGTTTTAGTGCCACTGGTTTTCAACTATTTCGCCTCCGGCTCCCTGCAGGGTTTCATAATGCCAGGTTTAACCATTCCACTAGGCTCGACTATCAACATTCAGCACTCGCTCCGCGTGACCTCTATTGATTACAGCATCATGGGAGACACGTGTCTGTTAAGCTTAGGATTATCCAACACGGGGAGCATCGGAATCGGTTTGAAAGAGCTCGACTGCAAGATAACCGTGGTCTCGTTGAATACGAGTGGAAGACTCGTACTCCAGTCCCCATTCATTTTGAAACCAGCCGGCGGAGAGAAAGTAGGCTTCTCTCTAACTGTAGAGAACGGTAGCCTTGAGGATTTTATTAGAGCACTCCTTCAAGGGTCTCAGGTAAACCTCTCCGGAAAGGCTACTGTATTACTGGATTCAGCCGAGCTCCCCCTCAGCATGGAGATAACAAGCCTGCCAACCAGCTTCCAACCATCATGGTGATTATGCTTGGAGAAGTTTAGAATATTCTACTTGGTCGGCGGCGTCTTGTTTCTAACAGTGTCTGCAGCCGGAGGCGCCTGGTGGGAACTGGTTGTAGGGGAAGCTTCTAAGCCTGTTCTATACGTTGGCTTCTCACCATTCGGATTTAACGCTGAGCTTCTTGGCACAGAGGTCATTAGGCTGTCTCCACTCATGAGTGCTCTTTTCACTTCCGAAAGGCTTCTCGCCATGCTGGGGTCAGCGACAATAATCCTCGGCTCACTGCTTCAAGAAAAACCCTGGTCCCGGAGGCTTCTCAACCTAAGGCCTCTAACGATGCCCGTGTGCTTCGGAATCCTGACCATTGCCATAGCCGTCGCGTTGGCAACCTTGGTTCAACGCTTCACACCCTCCGTAGCCCAAGCTCTTCCAAACTTAGGCGAAGCCCTGATGCCCTATTCAAGCAGATACTTAACCGTCAACCTCTATCCGTTCACCGGTGTCAACGGACTCGTGAAAGTCAGCACAGAATCCAAATTCACCACCCAGTTTTGGGCTGCTCTAGCCTCAGGAGTATTCTGCCTAGCAGGCTGGATACTCGGCAGGAAGAAGACGGCGTCCCCGCTGCCCCCTGCCTAAACCTGGTGGGCTTACTGAAGGCTTAGGGAACGCTTTTAAGGAAGAAGCATGCAAAGATTTGCGAATGTGGCGCTGGAAACACGGCGGGAAGGAGAAGCCTTCCAAAATTAGCAGAGAATCCTTCGCCAAGTGGGCGGGCGAGTGTGTTGAACTAGTTTACGAGAAGACTGGCGTGAAGCTCGACTACAGCTTAGAGTCCCTTAAGACGCTTGACGCTACGGTCTGCACGCTGAAACCGGAGGATCAGGAGGAGCTTCAGAGCGAACTACTAGGAGCCTATATTGTTTTAACCGGAAGCTACTTGGGCGAGGTGGTAGTTAGAAGCCTGAACGGGAAATGGGAGAAAACCGACTCTCCCTTGGGATGGGTGGTGAAGCTGGGCTTAAAAGAGATTGATGTTTTCCAAATCGCTTTCGAAAGCGTTTCCCAGCCGGACAGGTTCAGCAGGTTCCACTCGGAGCTTAACCAGGAGAAGATACAGGTTGAGGTAAAGCCTGAGGCTCTTTCAGAGCTTGAGGGGCTTATAGTTAAAGGGTATACTACCGAGGTTGAGGTTCCCGAGAAGGAGCGGCCGCCGTGGGAGGAAATGCTTGAAGAGGATTATGAATACTGATTCCGCGCGGCGGGTGAAAACCCTTAAAGCTTTTAAAAACTATTTTTCAACCTTTTAGGCAAATGTCTTCGAGGCTAGATCCGGATAGTGCCCTAAACCATCTGCCGCAGCCCCTTGTGATAGTTACCGCGGGAGACTTTGAGAAGCCAAGCCGGAGAGGAGGCATGACTGCAGCATGGGTCAGCAG
>JAOAJQ010000180.1 GCA_026414125.1 Thermoproteota archaeon | reverse complement strand
TCCGAGCTGCATACCGTGAAATGCTGGCTATTCAGCCAAGACTCTGAAGGAGCTGATTGAAGGTTGGAAGACAGTATTCTTTTAAAAGTAGTAGATCTCCGAAAGTACTTTGAAATCAAACGTGGTTTATTTTCAAAACCCTTAGTGGTTAAGGCTGTCGATGGAGTCAGCTTTGAACTTAAAGAAGGGGAAGCAATATCGCTTGTAGGCGAATCTGGAAGCGGAAAAACTACTCTAGCGAAAACCATTCTCAGGCTATATGAGCCGACAGATGGAACCTTGTTCTTTAACGGTAAAGACATTACCCACTTAAACACTAAAAACCTTATGTGGTATAGGAAGACAGTACAGTTGGTTCAGCAAGACCCATTCGGAAGCCTTCCTTACTTTTTAACAATACGGGAAATACTTGAAGAACCTCTGAGAATTCATAAGGTTGGTGATGAAAGAAGCAGGGATGAGCTTGTTCGCAAAGCGCTGGAGAATGTTAGGCTTCTGCCTGCAGATGATTTCTTACCAAAATACCCTCACATGATAAGTGGTGGCCAAGCGCAAAGAGTAGCTATTGCAAGAGCCCTCATACTACAGCCTAAACTAATAGTCGCAGACGAGCCTGTTTCCATGCTTGATGCGTCAGTAAGAGTTGAGATATTGATGTTGCTGAGAGAGCTGCAGGAAAATAAGAAAATAAGTTTCATATACGTAACTCACGACCTGTCTACCTCCAGGTATTTTTCAGATAAAATATTCATAATGTATGCAGGACACATGGTTGAGAAAGCGGATACGCAGGAAATTTTAAGGGAACCATTACATCCCTATACAAAAGCCCTGTTTGAAGCAATTCCAGACCCGGATCCCTTAAACGTAAAAAGACGTAGAAAGACTCCTGCTGGAGAACCTCCGAGTCTTCTTGATCCTCCGCCCGGCTGCAGGTTTCACCCTAGGTGTCCGCACGCTAAGGATGTTTGTAGGAGGAAGGAGCCTCCTGAAGTAAAGGTTTCCGAGCTGCATACCGTGAAATGCTGGCTATTCAGCCAAGACTCTGAAGGAGCTGGCTAGAGCTATATTTCCCTCAGCTTGGGGTTTACAATTTTATCGAGAGCATAGCCCATTAAGGAGAAAGCTAAGGATATTGAAACAAGCATTAAAACTGGAGGCAGTATCCACCACCAGTAAAAATGGTACAGGGCCCCCGCCGAATTCGCTTCATTTATAGTCTTTCCCCATGTTGGGAGGACAGGATCCCCTAACCCCAGGTAAGCTAAAGCAGCCTCTAAGAATACGAATCCAGGTATGGAGGAGATAATCCCAGGTACAAGTGTCGGAGCCATAGCGTAAATTATGTATCTCATAACTATCCTAAGCCCACTCGCACCGTAAACCCTTGCAGCCTCTATAAATGGCTGTTGCTTAATCTGTAAAGCTAGAGCTCTTGAACTCTTTACTCCCCCGCCAAACAGGCTGAGAATTATGACTGAAACAAAAACCACTTCAATACTTATCTTGTAGAACATAGCGATCATTACGAGCACCGATAGAAATGGCACAGTCATGTAAATCTCGGTTATCTTCTGAAGAATAAAATCTGCTTTTCCACCAAACCAGGCACTAATAGAACCTAGGAACATGTGTAGTAGAGAGATTATAACTGAGAGAGAGATTCCGAAGCTTAGGGCGACTGGTGCACCCCATATTAGTGGTATGAGCAAGTCTCTTCTTCTATCGTCCGTCCCAAGTATTCCCCATACTCTTCCATAGATTATGAGTCTGACGTTAAGCTCAGAGTCTTTTTCAAAAAAGGTGCCACGTATCTTTATCTTGTAGCTTTTACCCGCGCTTTTCAGAACTTCAGCCGTGTCTAGCTTCTCCATGCCGCGTTTTTCCACGGCGAACAGAATTATTTCAGTAGTGGGATCATAGATGTATTCGCCGAAAGTGTTAAGATAGTATTCCTGAACGTTTTTCTTAGTCACAGGAGAGTTTGATAAAATTATGAAGGTCTCGTTTTGATTTAAAGTGCCGGACCACAGTTTTATTTCTCTTCCGTCGGGTCGAATGAAAGTCATGGTGAGTAGAGGATTCATCTTAAACTTTGCATAAACGTAAGCGTTCATTTCACTCGGAAAAGCATCATAGTCATAGTTG
>JAOAJQ010000179.1 GCA_026414125.1 Thermoproteota archaeon | reverse complement strand
TGAACCGTTCCTATAAGGGTTTGAAACGCAGACTGGGGGGGGTGGTGCTAGTATGAGGGTACCCGCTTTGAACCGTACCTATAAGGGTTTGAAACAGCCAGTCGATCCACTTCATCTTTTCCCCCTTACCCTTTGAACCGTACCTATAAGGGTTTGAAACTCATTCGTAAGGGCGCCATCCACACCATGATGGGCCGCGTCTTTGAACCGTACCTATAAGGGTTTGAAACCGCTATGCAAGCCTGGTAGAAAGTGGCGGCGTGCGGCTTTGAACCGTACCTATAAGGGTTTGAAACACGCTATTCCTGTTTTGGGCGTTTTTCTGACTTTCGCCTTTGAACCGTACCTATAAGGGTTTGAAACGGCGGCACGAAAGGACGATAGGGGCGTATGCCGGCGCTTTGAACCGTACCTATAAGGGTTTGAAACCCAGGTTGCCGAAAGAGAGCTGCCAGGCATAATGCCCTTTGAACCGTACCTATAAGGGTTTGAAACGTCCGCTTCACTTCCCGGGCCCGTGCTCGGGGGGCCTCTTTGAACCGTACCTATAAGGGTTTGAAACCTCCTCGTCGTCGGTCGTCCTCGAGGTTGCGCCACGCTTTGAACCGTACCTATAAGGGTTTGAAACCTGGACCGCTTGCCGCCCGTGGACCTCATTGTCATCCCGCTTTGAACCGTACCTATAAGGGTTTGAAACAATACTCGTGAGGGTGCCACTGTATGAGCTGACCCTGCTTTGAACCGTACCTATAAGGGTTTGAAACGATAGCATCCTTCAGCATGTCCAAAATGTCCCTAATCATCCTTTGAACCGTACCTATAAGGGTTTGAAACATCTCAAGCTCCAAAGTCTCACCGTACAGCTCCGCACGGCTTTGAACCGTACCTATAAGGGTTTGAAACGCCGTTTCCTGGCACAAATCGGACGCGACCTTGGTGAGCTTTGAACCGTACCTATAAGGGTTTGAAACGCCGCCCGGAAGATTTCTGGCCCCCGTGTGGCCCACACTTTGAACCGTACCTATAAGGGTTTGAAACCTATCCAAAGCATGCTTCAGCATGTCCAGAATGTCGCCTTTGAACCGTACCTATAAGGGTTTGAAACGTCTTGTTGCCAAAAACTAGCGCCTTGAGCCTCTGCCACTTTGAACCGTACCTATAAGGGTTTGAAACGGGGGTGTCTGGTGCAAGTTCTAGTTTTGGCGGTGAACATCTTTGAACCGTACCTATAAGGGTTTGAAACCCGGCACCCGCTAGGGCGGTCATAAAGGCGCCCAGAGACTTTGAACCGTACCTATAAGGGTTTGAAACAGGGGGCGGGCCAGCCAGGAGGTGGCCGGCGTTGTAGCTGCTTTGAACCGTACCTATAAGGGTTTGAAACGCCGCACGCTTGCCCAGCTTGAACAGAAGGAAGCCGCTTTGAACCGTACCTATAAGGGTTTGAAACCCCATATGCGCGCGCACGCATGGCGCGTGTGGTGTGCGCGCTTTGAACCGTACCTATAAGGGTTTGAAACTAAAGCCCGTAAGCTCAGACATCTCAGACATCTCCTTTGAACCGTACCTATAAGGGTTTGAAACACCAGCGGGGGCTAGGAGGGGCCTCCATCCAGGGCTCCGCTTTGAACCGTACCTATAAGGGTTTGAAACACCCTTTCACACGAATGCCCTATTCCAATGATGGCCCTTTGAACCGTACCTATAAGGGTTTGAAACCAGCCTTCCTGACCTGATGCCCTTCTTCCAGGTGATGGCCTCTTTGAACCGTACCTATAAGGGTTTGAAACGGAGGTTGCGGCCAGTAGTGTCGCCAGGGTCATGCGGCTTTGAACCGTACCTATAAGGGTTTGAAACCGTGCGCGGGGCGAAGAGGCCAAGCTGATGCGTCAGCTTTGAACCGTACCTATAAGGGTTTGAAACGCGCGATACGCGCACGCATGGCGCGCACCGCATGCGCGCGCCTTTGAACCGTGCCTATAAGGGTTTGAAACGCCGGACGGAAAGGTAGCTGGGAGAAGACCTGGCGGAGCTTTGAACCGTACCTATAAGGGTTTGAAACCCTCCAGGGCGGCCATGGGCAGCGCTGCGGCAAAGGCCGCTTTGAACCGTACCTATAAGGGTTTGAAACGCCCCCTTGGGCTTGGGGGCCTTGGCCGGGGTTTCGGCCTTTGAACC
>JAOAJQ010000178.1 GCA_026414125.1 Thermoproteota archaeon | reverse complement strand
ACGTCAGATGTGTATAAGTGACAGCTCTATCCTGTTTACCTCAACGCTTTCAACAGTGAAAACGCCTGCCCTCTCTATCCTTTTGTTCCAGAGATATTCATGGAGAAAAACAGCGATTCCCGCAGCCCTATCATCCTCCTTTATACGGAAAGGTATTGGTATATCCCACGAGTCACCCTTCGGCCTAGTCTGGAGACGCCACTTCCTCTCTAACGACGGCGTTACTGTGACTGAGACTCTGTAGAACGGGTAAAGAGACGCAGCCAGAACCAGCACTATCTACAGTCCGACAGCTATCATGACGAATGAAGACGTGTAGTTCACAGGTAGGTTTATTAGACCTATTTTCCTCGTCAAGTATGAGGCGGAGATTCCACCCAGATAGCCCGTCATCGAGCCTACGATAGCATAAATGATATTTTCCCCGAAGAACATTAAACCCACCTGAACCGGTGCTAGGCCTAGGCTGCTATATATGTAGCCCTCTCGTATTCTCTCCATAACTCCCCCGAGAATCGTTGACATAGTTATTAGCCCGGCGATGATCATGGGGATTAGAATGAACTGGAAGCCGAATAACGAGATAACGTTCTCCTTGGAGAACCGATAGACGGTGCCGTTATACGTCAGATAGATGTTTAACCCTTCGAAAGCAGAGAAAACCTCGCCGCATTTTTCATAAATTTCCTTAAACGACATCCCATCTGCCGGTATGAAAACACTTGTTAGGCATGACTCCGGAATCAGTTCAACCAAGCCGGACGGAACGAATATTACGGATCCGGGGCTTAACGCTGCCTCAGCACGGGGAGGTGTTCTCTCATTTGAAAGAACATACGTGTCCATAGGTAGGACGTCGACGAAACCGTCTGAATCCTTCACATATGCTAGAATTGCAGTCGTGTTAAGTATGCCTGTTACTTTTAAGCGGAAACCATTAACCCAGACATATTCACCTGTCTTCACCCTCAGGCTTTCGGCAAGACTGTTCGGCAATAATGCTGAGAAAACCTCGTCATCTTTAAACATGGATCCTTCTAACAGTATTTTTTCAAAATTCTTGAACGATGCTTTCAACTCCACCGAGCTTATTCCAACAGCCGCGTAGATCAAAACCTTGCTTTTCTCCGAGGATATTACTATTGTGCCAGCAGTCCCCTCTCCAGGGGTAGAGGGAAGATAAACCCAGTACCTTGGAGCATAAAGTGTTTTGCCCGATATGTAGATGGATACTAGGTCGATCAACTTTCTATTTAACGGAGCGAGGTTGGCTGTTCTCAACAGCACCCCATTGTAAGTGATCTCGGTAGGAGTCGGGGTAACTCTTAAAGCCCTTATCTCCGTCACAGAAGTCAAAGATGAAAGGGAGAAGCTTATGATTACTATGCACAACATCGTTAATACGGTTCTAAATTTACGTTTCTTCAAGTTGCCTATTCCTATGGATATTGCTGAAAACGAAACGTCGAATCCGCTTCTTTCAAGGAAGTGCGCACCAAGCACTTCTCTTCTCAGCCGGGAAAGCCCTGTGGAAAAGTTGGAGAACAGGAAGAACATTACTGGAATAACCAAGGCAACTATCAGCGTTCCTATGAATATTGCAGGCACGTTTACCGCTAGCCCGAAACCAGGGTGGAATACTGTCAAAAGCAATGCCACTGACAGCGCTATTGCAAGAGTAAGGGCGACGCTCCTAAAGCCACTGCTCAAATTGTAAACCAAGGATGAAAATAGGAGGATGAAAGGTATTGCTAAAGCGAACACTAGAATTATGCTTGTAACCGCGTCCCGGACAACGCTCAAAGAGCTTTGGTAAGCCTTGTTTGAGAAACCCCAAGCCATTAAAGCGTTAGTCAATAACCCGCTGTAATCCTTTTTTGAAGCCATTTGAAGAAGTGTCTGATTGAACATTATCGCGTAATTCAAATTCTCCATTGTCTTTGGATCCAGAACTTGAATGTCTGCTTGAGCCAAATATCTGCCATATGCTAACGTCAACATCTCCATGAACATCTCGGGCATTCCACCCTTTACTAGCAGCCTGTCTCCCTCCCTAGCGAAATAATAACCGTACCCATCTTGGTTCTGCAGCGTCACATTCGTATAGACTGCAACCGTTTTAGCCATGGACGTGCTTTTAACAACGAAGCCGAACCTGATCC
>JAOAJQ010000177.1 GCA_026414125.1 Thermoproteota archaeon | reverse complement strand
TATAAGAGACAGATATAACCCCCACCCTTCTATTCCTCTTCCTGAGAAAATAAGCAACCTTGCCGACGCTTGTAGTCTTCCCAGAACCCTGTATTCCTATGAAGACGAAGATGTTAAGCTGATTTGGTAAGATGCGAAGCTCTTTCTTCTCGCCTCCAAGTATCCGGATGAGCCCTTGGTAAGTTGCATAGATAACTCTATCTTTTAAGGATACTCCGTAATCTTCTCTCTGCTCTTTAAATTCTTTCTTAATCTCTTCAGTAAGCTGGCTTACAAGCTTGACGTCAACATCGCCCATTATCAGTGCCCGTTGAATCTCCCGTAAATATTCTATAACCTCTTTCTCACTTACATAGGCCTGTCTCGTGATAAACTTGAGCGCATTCTGAAGCCTCTCCGAAAGGCTTTCAAGCATTTTTCAATCATCCTCCTCAATCATTCTCTTAACCTCATTCCTAAGAATAATCGGGTCTGCTCTTCCATCAAGCTTCTTTTGAACCTCTCCACATATAAAATCAGCTATCCGCTTATTCTTAGAAGCGTTTTCTCTAAGACCCGGCTTTTCCTCTAAAACATTCTGAACCATTTGCCTGAGCACACTTGGATCCCTTATTATACTGATGCCTTTCCGCTCAATATACTCTTCAACATCATCTCCTGTTAAAACTACGTCCCAGAGAATACTTTTCGCCATACGCGGAGTTAAAACCCCTTCCTTAACCATGTTGACAAGCTTTGCTAGATTCTTAGGCTTAAACCTGCTTTTTCTATAGTCCACATCACATTCCCGCCATCTTCTCACAACCTCGTTAGTAAGCCAGTATGCAACTTCCTTAGGATCGTTTGAAAACTGTAATGCTTCCTCGAAGAAGTCAGCAATAGGCTTTTCCAACACTAGGGTTAAAGCCAATTTTTCAGGCAACCTATAGGTTCTGATGAATCTTTCTAGCCTCTCATCAGGTAGTTCAGGTAAGCATCTTCTAATCTTCTCAACAATCTTCTCGTCAACCAGTATTGGCGGGATATCAGGTTCAGGGAAGTAACGATAATCCTCCTCCGTCTCCTTCTCTCTGGATATTGCTGTAACCCCTTCTTTTTCTCCCCACCTTTTCGTAACAGTACTCTCCAGCTTAGGAAGATATGCTAACCTTAGTTCTTCGAAACGCAAAGCCTGCTCTACTTCTCTAAAGGAATTAATGTTTTTAATCTCTACCCTTGCCCCTCCAGCGTAAGAAACGTTTGCGTCACACCTCATTGATCCCTCGAAGGAGGGGTCGAGAACACCAAGATGCTCTAGGGTTGTCTGCACCTTCTCTAAAACTAAGCGTGCCTCTTTAGGCTGGTGCATAACCGGCTCTGTAACGATCTCTACAAGAGCTATTCCTGCCCTGTTGTAGTCTATGTAGGTTTTTCTGATGCTTCCTTTTTCCACATGAACTAGTCTACCAGGGTCTTCCTCTAGCTGTATTCTCCTGAAAGGTATTTCTTTCCTCTCTCCGTCTATGTTTATTGTGATATGTCCTCCGACACCTATAGTCGCCCCCCCAGCCTTGTCGTACTGAGTTATTTGATAGTTCTTATTCATATCTGGGTAGAAATAATTCTTCCGGCTGAAAACAACAAAGGGCTGTACTCTCGCCTTGAATGCGAGACAAACAGCTATTGCGCTTTCAATAGCCTTGCTGTTAACCTGTGGCAGCGTGCCAGGTAACCCTAGACAGACTGGGCAAACGTTTTCATTCGGCTTCCTACCACGATAGTCTGAAGGACAAGGGCAGAAAAGTTTGGTTTTCAGACTTGTTAACTGCACATGTATTTCAAGCCCTATCTTAAGCTTGGTGGTTTCCTCTTGGCTCAGCATACTCTCAGTTTTCCCTCTATCAGGTCGTTTATGAAGCTCCTCAACGAATCATCGCTCAGGCTCTCCTCAACAACCTCAGCTATAGGCTTCTCCAGAATCTCCATGTTCAACCCTTCTTCCAGAATCGCCTGCACTGACACCAGTTTAGGCTTGTTAACAGGCACCCCTATCTGGCTGAGAAGCCACACGTAAACCTCCTCAACACCATCAACCTTTTCAATAATATCGTTAGCAATTTTAAACGATAAAAGATTATATATTTTTCCAACATGACTGACAGGACTGTCTCTTATACACATCT
>JAOAJQ010000176.1 GCA_026414125.1 Thermoproteota archaeon | reverse complement strand
CATCCGTTCCTGGGGCATACTCAGCCTTGCGGAGCAAGTCTACTGCGCCCCAGAGAACCTTGTAAAGAATTGACACCAGCTCCCTTTCCTCCGTCCTCCTCTCCCCAATGTTGACAGCTATCCTCCCGCTTGTCGTTACTAGGAACCTCAGGTTTCCGAAGAAAGTGTCGATAACCTCGACGCCATCACCGTTAACCCGCTCAAGCTTCCACAGCAAGCTGATAAGGTGGCGGGAGGTATCGTAATCTAGAAACCTAGTCGGAAGTTTTCCACAGTGTTCCTCGAAGTAGTTTGGATGCGCATACTTAGTTTTAAACCCCGGTACTGTGATTATTGAAGGCGAGGAGTGTACAACCCCCTTCTTAAGCATCTCTTCTATCCTGTTCCTATTTTCAGAGTATCCTTCGCGCTGGAGTATGGGACAATCTGTTAAGCTGTTGGCTCCAAGCAGGAGCCTGCGCGCGAAAGTAGCACACGTGGCATTGCCGCAGAGCCCGCAGTCATAGCCCGGCATCATTCTTCTAAACCCTGCGAAACCGTATACAGCCATCTGCTTATTCTCCTACGACGCTTGTTAAATAGTCTTTTCCCGTCGCAGGCTGTTTTCAGGTTTCCTTAAGAGCCTGTTTTTCAATAGTTTTCCTAACGTACGACTCCCTTATTTCAGCGATTCTTTCCCCAACGATCTTGGCCTCTTCAACGGTGTTGAAAACCGTGGGCGATAGTCTCAGAACCTCCCTACCACCCGTCTTATTTAGGATAATCGGACTGTCGAAACTGCCAGACTCGGCAAGTATAT
The DNA here is from genome assembly GCA_026414125.1 of Thermoproteota archaeon. Taxonomy (GTDB): domain Archaea; phylum Thermoproteota; class EX4484-205; order EX4484-205; family JAAOZP01; genus JAAOZP01. The sequence goes on along the minus strand of JAOAJQ010000176.1, from coordinate 1,406 downwards.
GGAACTGGTCCTCCAAAATAGTTTGAAGAAGACTTGAAGGAACCTGGTCGAGCACTAGTGAGAGTATTCCTGTCCTAAGCTCTTTCAAAGCAGACTGGTAAAAAGTTACTCCTTCCCCTGCTGCAGCGTTAACGATTTCTTCAGCAAGGTTTCTCTCATGGTTTAAAATATCTTCGAAACCCAGTCTGTTAAGATACTCTAAGGCTGCTGCCAACGCTACGACTCCGATGCAGTTCTCCTTCTCAGCCTGCTTCACGACAAAGAAGCCTGGGGTACTCTCAACCCTATTACGCCTCTCCTCTGAAACATAAAGTATGCCCAGCCCCTCTATGCTGAACATGTTCCCAGACTTGAAAAAAGCATAGTCAACACCAGTTTTAGGAAGGGTGAGCCTAATCCTCTGGGCAGAGTAGCTAGCATCCAGAATAGTCATCACCCCCTTCTCCTTTAAAACCGGTATCACCTTGTCTATCTGAAGTATTGTACCGGTTGCTCCCGAAACATGGTTCAACAAGGCTGCTTTAACACTCTTCCCGACCAACGCTCCCTTAAGCTTCTCTTCAAAACCCTCTTCCTCGAAGTCAACAACCTCAAGCCTCCCCCTCACTGTCTCAACATACTCCTTAAGGAGGCTCATAACCCCGCCTTGAGCATTGGAGGAAATCAGGAAAACCTCGTTTTTCTTAAAATCAATGCTTTGAAGAATCAGCAGGAGGCTTTGGAGGTTGCTTGACGTAAAGACTATGCTGTCCTCAACAACTCCGAAATGCTCGAAAATCCTTCCACGAGCCTCCTCATAGATCTCGAGAGCCCTGTAGGAAGAAGTATTCTCAAAACCCGGCCTACTCTTCACCTCATTATAGTAAGCCAGTATTTTCTCTAAAACCGGGACAGGTATCCCAGTCGAATCAGCATTATTCATAAAAATATAATCTTCCGCAATACTTGGAAAATCCTCCCTTATCTTATAAGGATCCAGCATGTGTTTTTTAACACTCAGTAAGGTTGTTTAAAAATGCTTTTTAAAGCTTACATTCGCTTGGCTGAAGGTCCAGATAAAAAGACCGAAGGAGCGGCTTAGAGATTTGGGAAAAATGCCGGGAAGTTCCTTCAATCCTAGGCCAATGAATTTTTAAGATTCCAGCAAAGCACATAATATGGCTCACCATAATCCCTGGTATTTTCATGCTAATCGTGGTAACGCGGCGCTACTCTTAAGTAGAACCATAGAAGAGTACACTGTGACTATAGCTATAATGATTAACAGGCAAAGGAGGAGTAGGGGATTTAGGTTCTCCTTTTCCACAGCTTCTTCACGAAGTAAAACGCAGCCTTCTTTTAACCCGACCTCAAGTATTAAATTGCCGTTATGTACCTCATACGTACTCATAGTCTTTATGTCAATG
>JAOAJQ010000175.1 GCA_026414125.1 Thermoproteota archaeon | reverse complement strand
GAATAAGGGCGAGAATAATCTCTGAAAAGGTTATTAGCAGTGCTTTCCTCCAGCCGAACTCCATCACCAGAGTTGCGATCGTCGCTACGCACGGTATGTAAAACATGCTGACGATCGTGAAAACAGTCATTTGAACCGGTGTTAATGCTTTAGACAGGTCTGCTGCTCCAATGAGGGTGGTTAGCATTATGAGCGCAAGCTCCTTCCTTAAAACCCCGAATAACAGTGTTATGCCTGTTTCCACGGGGAGCCCGAGCCAAGCTACTGTGACAGGGGACAATAGGTTTGTGAAAACGCTCAGGAGGCCGGTTGCCTCTAGAAGCTTAACGGTGAATGTTGAAACGATTATCAACGGGAAGGCTATTTTCAGGAATTCTAGGAGCCTGAACCATGTTTGGCTTAAAACAGTTTTAAGATGCGGCATCCTGTAGTCGGGCATCTCCATTATCAGCCCCGTGGGTTCGCCCGGCAGAATTCTGAACGTAAGTCTCCCAAGGAGGAAGATGACGAGCAGGTTGAACGCATAGAGCACTAGGGCCCACTGTATTCCTAAGAATCTTCCAACTAGGCCGAGGATGATGACTGTTCTGGCGGCGCACGGTACTAGGGTTGTGACGAAGGCTGCGGTAAGCCTCTCCCTCTGAGTCTCCATTATTCTGCATCCTATGCATGCTGGAACGTTACATCCGTAGCCCAGCATCAGGGGTATGAAGGCTTTACCATGTAGCCCCATCTTGTGCATTATGCTGTCCATGAGGAACGCGATCCGGCTTAGGTAGCCGGAGTCCTCTAGAAAGTACAGTATTAGGTAGAACGGGATGATGTAGGGCAGTGCTATCGTGGCTCCGGCTATTAGTCCTTCAATGAAACCTCCCCAGAAAAGCTGGCTGAGAAAACCTGTTCCGAAAAACCATTCGAAAAACGGTTTTAAACCGTAGAGCAGGCTGCTTAAAAGGTCTGAGAAAACTTTTCCAACGGCGAATACGAAGAAGAACATTGAGAATAGTACTGCGAACATTACAAGGTAACCAGCGACTCTATGTGTGGTGACGTTGTGAAGCTTCTCGCTGAGACTCGGCTTTACCGGTGGGACAAGCTTCTGCACTTCTCCGGCTATGCAGCTGGCAGCCTGGTAGCGTTCAGACGTTATCAGGGTTGGGCAGGAGTGGCCGTGGAGCCTTTCAAGCTCTTCGCCGAGGCTTCTTGCAAACGCCACCGCCTGAGGCTTCACTTTTTCAACTTCCTCCTCAATCTCCCTGTCTCCCTCCAAGAGCTTTATTGCAACGTATCTCGCCGGGTATGGGAGGCCACTGTCCCTAACGATTTCAGTAAGCTTCTCGATTCTCTCCTCAACCTCCTCTCCGTATTTCACCGGCTTAGGTTTTGCCTTAAGCCTTCCCTCGAATATTTCAACAGCCCTCTCCAAGAGTTTGAAGATTCCTACTCCCTTAACCGCGATGGTCGGCACCACCGGTACGCCGAGGATTTTCTCAAGCTTCTCAACATCTATGAAGATGCCTTTCCTACTCGCAACGTCCACTTGGTTCAGGGCTATGACCATGGGTGTTTCCAGCTCCATAAGCTGTATGGTGAAGAACAGGTTCCTTTCAAGAACAGATGCGTCGACAACGTTTATCACCACGTCAGGCTTCTCGACTGCGATGAACCTTCTAGAGATAGACTCCTCTATCGAGTAGGTTGAGAGCGAGTATATGCCGGGGAGGTCAACAATGTCTACGGTGTATCCTTTAAAGTGAAGCGTCCCCTCAGCTTTTTCAACAGTTTTCCCAGGCCAGTTGCCAATATGCTGGTGCAGCTTGGTTAAATAATTGAATATTACTGATTTGCCGACGTTCGCGTTTCCCGCGAGTGCAATAACCAGTTTCCTCTTGCTCAAACCTGTTTCCCCAGCTATTTCTCCGTGCAGCCAGCCCGTGTTTCCTCCACCTTCACGAAGATCCTCTCAGCCATCCCCCTGCCGATGGCGAGCCTATATCCCCTGACGAGAACCTCCATGGGGCCGTGGAACGGGGCTGACTTCACGACAGTGATCCTCGTGCCTGGTGTTATACCCATGTCCATAAGCCTCTTCTTCAGCCCCCATGCCTTCCCATATCCTGATTTAACTGATACAACCACCCCTGTCTCTCCATCCCTCAATATTGCTAAAGGTACTTCGCTTCCCCCTGGCTCACCGGTGCTACTCATTGCTC
>JAOAJQ010000174.1 GCA_026414125.1 Thermoproteota archaeon | reverse complement strand
GATTTCTGCCTTCACCGGTATTGAGGTGGATCCGACAGTCATAATGACGGGTGCGATAACGGCTAAAGGTGAGGTCTGGCCGGTTGGAGGGCTGGATCACAGGGGTATGGGTAAGATAGATGCTGCGCTGGCGGACAAGTATGCGAAGAAACTCCTCGTTCCCGTGTTCAACTACGAGTCGATGAAGAGCCTTAAGATAATTGAACTATTAGAGTCTAAAGGCATTGTTGTAGAGCCTGTTTCAGGCCTTTTAGACGCTGCTGTGAAATCGCTGGTAGGAGTTAACTCGAAAGAAGAATTGTTGCAGCTTTTAAACAATGAGATTCAGAATGGGCGGCTGTTGGAGAAGCTTAGCGTTTAAAAAGCCTTTATTGACACGAGCTCCACGATATCCTTAATGTTTTCAAGTATTTTCACAAGACTGTTGAAAACTTTAACCAGACTAGTGGCATATGGCCTGTAATCCTGTTTCTCCTCAAGGCTTAAAAGCTTCTCCTCAACCTCCGCATGCTTCCCCATTATCTCGTTCATAACGCCGGCATCGAAAACGCTGAAAAGCCCTATCGCTTTAGTATGCATGTCGCTCAGTGTTTCACCTATGCTGCTCAACCCAGCTAGACTTATCCTTTTAACCCTGCCGTGCATCTTCGCAACCTCCCTGGATATTTGGACACACTGGTCCGCAGAGTCCTCAACATATTTCACCAGCATTCTGAGGTCCATCAGGTTTAGGAAATCCATCCCCATCTTAGCCGGAAGCTCAGGATTCCTTAAAGCAGACCTTATCACCCTGACAAGTATGAAATACTGTCTGTCAACCTCCTCATCCCTCTCGATGACTCTCTCTGCAAGCTCCCTATCCATCTTAATCAATGCCTTGACACAGTCAGACATCATGCTTGCAGCAAGAGTACTCTGCCTCCTTACAAGTTTCTCAGGAGTAATCATCTCAGGGTCAAGCAGAACTCTAACCTCTATCTGGCTTGAAGTCTCCTCAGATATCTCTGCCCCAGGCAGCCTCCTAACTATCTTACGCACCTCTGATATTTCGGCTGTCGAAAACTCCTCTTCACTCCTAATGACTATCGTATTATAGCCGAGCAAATAGCTTCCGAGCAGAACGTGTTGCGGCTTCAACTCCTGACTGGAAAGATCTATTTTAACAACCTCCTCTACAAGCCTTCCGCCCCCCTCAGGTATTATCGTTAGAGAACCATCCCTGTTGCTAACCATGGTTAAGGTCATTCCCACATCTATCTTGCTTTGATTAACCCAGGTTTTTGGAAGCGTTATCAGGAATGAGCCTGAGCCAGCCTTCAAAACCCTTCTTTTCCAGACCATGAGCAAGTATGTATGAGGTATGGTATATGCTTTTCGTATTTTCAGAGTGTTTATCCTTCTGCTTACGCCTACTAATGTGCACTAAGTTAAATTTAGCTAGAATCTTCCAAGCATTTTATTGGAAACTTTGAATATAAATGGAAAGTAGTGCGCTATACTTTTTGAATTTTTATGTACAATATATAAAATCAGTACGGTAAATTTATACAAGGCTTCAGGAAAGCGATGGGCGGAATGGTCTTGCAAAATAACATTCAGATGTCGGCGGCGAGAAGAGTTGTGGCAACAGGACTCTGCGCAGCGCTCTACACCGTGGTAGGGATCGCTACTTTCCTAGGTGTTTTCACGCCTGTTGTAGGCGTGGTGAGGTTCTGGCCGTCGGTATTCGTGCCGGCAATCTTCTCAATGCTTTTCGACCCTTTAACAGGTGGAACGGGTGCAGCAATAGGGATCTTCCTGAGCGACCTGTATGTTTTCTACGTTACTGGGCAGACGAATCCTCTTCTAAGCCTTATCGCCGGAGTGCCCTCCAACTTCCTAGGGTTCTACATACTGGGCAAGATAGGCAGGTCTAGGGCGAGTTGGAACGGCTTAAAGACCAGTATACCTTTATTCATGCTTGCAGTAGCAGCCTTCGGCCCTCTTCTATACTTTGAATACATGGTTTCAATAGGAATGGTTGAAACAGGTATGGTATGGGTTTCAACTGTTCTGCTGATTCTCGGGATTGCCGTGTTCACGCTGGGTCTTACTGCAAGCAGGATTAGGAAAGACTATCTGAACTACTATGTTGGAGGGACGCTCGGCCTCTTAACTGGTGCTGCCTGGATAGGTTTAGGCATATGGTTTTACAGCCAGCTGTTCGGCCTGCCTTTAACGGGTACTAAGGCGGACC
>JAOAJQ010000173.1 GCA_026414125.1 Thermoproteota archaeon | reverse complement strand
TGAGCAGGGAGGACTTGTTTCAAACCCTTATAGGTACGGTTCAAAGCTTCCCAGAACCTCATCTTTTCCCCCTTACCCCGGGGTGGTTTCAAACCCTTATAGGTACGGTTCAAAGTCTCCTGAGGTTTGGTGCCACTTGCTCAGGGTTTGTGGTTTCAAACCCTTATAGGTACGGTTCAAAGCACTCGTACTTCTTGCGGGCCTCGTAGAGGGGGCGGGTTTCAAACCCTTATAGGTACGGTTCAAAGAGGCGGGTATGAGAGGGCCCATACGCATTGCTGACCTGCGTTTCAAACCCTTATAGGTACGGTTCAAAGGTGCAAGTCAGCGTAGAAAGGCTAGGAAAGATGGTCATGTTTCAAACCCTTATAGGTACGGTTCAAAGCGGGGACCATCTCCGGTACTGGTCTAGCAGTTAGAACTGTTTCAAACCCTTATAGGTACGGTTCAAAGAAGAACCTCTCTTGGCGCGACATCCACGAGGAGCTTCGGTTTCAAACCCTTATAGGTACGGTTCAAAGCTTTAGGCTTACGCCGTTGCAAATGCAAATGGACCCGGTTTCAAACCCTTATAGGTACGGTTCAAAGGGACATCTTTAGGGCGGTTCTCGGGGTAAAGGGCAAGGTTTCAAACCCTTATAGGTACGGTTCAAAGAATGGGCTTTGGCGACATCGGATGAAAAGCGGCCAGGTTTCAAACCCTTATAGGTACGGTTCAAAGAGGGAAAAGGTGGAGAACAGCGACGATGAGGGCTTCGACGTTTCAAACCCTTATAGGTACGGTTCAAAGTTGGATGGGCTCAAGCCTCTTCAGCGCTTGCACCGCGTTTCAAACCCTTATAGGTACGGTTCAAAGTAGCCGGGAGTCACCCGTTTGCCCGGCCGCCCAACTCGGTTTCAAACCCTTATAGGTACGGTTCAAAGTGGGGGGGTGTGGCACTATGGGGGTACAGGGTCAGTAGACCCGTTTCAAACCCTTATAGGTACGGTTCAAAGCTGACCCGGGGTGGTGGGAAAAGGTTTGGACATGGTACGGTTTCAAACCCTTATAGGTACGGTTCAAAGCGCCCCCTTACTGTCCGCTAGTTCATCATCCCAGCGAAGTTTCAAACCCTTATAGGTACGGTTCAAAGTTTCATGGTATCATGAAATCGCTATGAGGCCCATAGGGTTTCAAACCCTTATAGGTACGGTTCAAAGCTTTAGTCCTAGCCCCACCCCCGCCCAAGAAGGGCGGTTTCAAACCCTTATAGGTACGGTTCAAAGAATCCTGCACAGGCACATGCTTAGTCTCAAACCACGTTTCAAACCCTTATAGGTACGGTTCAAAGCAGGGACAAGAAGGCCCCCAAGGCCAAGGCCAAGGGCGGGTTTCAAACCCTTATAGGTACGGTTCAAAGGGGCGGCCGCATGTACCGCCCCCCCAATATAGCCCGGTTTCAAACCCTTATAGGTACGGTTCAAAGCCGGTACGCGCCTAGCGTTTTTTCGTGCCTACGTAGGGCGGGTTTCAAACCCTTATAGGTACGGTTCAAAGGCCTCGAGGGCTGTTAGGGGGCGCGTTGCGTGAACGCGTTTCAAACCCTTATAGGTACGGTTCAAAGAGGAACATAGGAAGAGAGGGCAGTAGCTACAGAAAAGGGAGTTTCAAACCCTTATAGGTACGGTTCAAAGGGGCGAGGTGGTGCACGCCAGGCAACACCGGGTGTGGGGGTTTCAAACCCTTATAGGTACGGTTCAAAGAGGATCGGGAGGTCCTCCGGAGCCACTTGGGGAAGCTGGGTTTCAAACCCTTATAGGTACGGTTCAAAGCGGCGAGCAGGACAGAAACGATGGAGCGAAGGGCAGTGGTTTCAAACCCTTATAGGTACGGTTCAAAGAAGGCACCGGCCCCCAAGGCCAAGGGGGCCAGGAAGGCGTTTCAAACCCTTATAGGTACGGTTCAAAGACCACCAACACCGTCTACACCATTACCCACAACTTCAAGTTTCAAACCCTTATAGGTACGGTTCAAAGCCCTGGCGGCACCTATGGCTTGCGCGTAGGGGTTGAAGTTTCAAACCCTTATAGGTACGGTTCAAAGTCAAGTGGGCTACCTTTTGCCATGCGGACTCGGAAACGCGTTTCAAACCCTTATAGGTACGGTTCAAAGGGGGTGCGCATACCCGACATCACGGACCATCCCGTAGTTTCAAACCCTTATAGGTACGGTTCAAAGTCGTACCCCACCACGGGGTACGGGGTGGAG
>JAOAJQ010000172.1 GCA_026414125.1 Thermoproteota archaeon | reverse complement strand
TCAAGCCTACGCAGACAACAACTTCTTCACTCCCCCCCAGCTCGAACATTAACATTCTTCTGGCAGCAGCCTCAAGCTGGTTGGTAACGTCGTACGTGAAGTACGTGATGCTGCCTACTCTACCCAAGGAGCCTCTGAGCTTCTCAATCTTGTTCTCTACAATGCTCCATCTGCCCAGCTCGCTTTCAACCCACTTCAGAATAATGCTCCAGCCAGACTCGTAAACCATGCGTGTGAGGCTGTTTCTAACGTCTTCCCTCATGCTGTTCAAAAGAAATGCTTTATTCATCTTTACAGCCAGCTCTGAAACCATGTTTCCAGAATCTATCTCGTCGACAGCCTCCAGTATCTTGATACCGTCCTCGTTGAACTCGAGGAGGTCTTTAAAAACCTCGAAGACAAGCCTTGAAATGCTTCTAAGTCCACTGTTAAACAATATTTCTCTGGTTTTTCTGGGGCCGTTGTAAAGTGCTATTAAAGGTGCTGGGCCGTGATGATCAAGCAAAATATTGCTGCCAACATACGTCAGACCCTTGCTTAAAGGGAGTTCTATAAGTATGCTTCTACAGGCTTTAATCGAGTCGATCTCACTGGGCTTGGGATAATGGATCCTTGAAAAATCCCCACCGAGAGCCTTCGCAGTTATTGAGGCTGCAAAAATACCGTCTAGATCAGAGTCACTCAATATAATGTACTCTGGATTATCCTCTATGAAGCGAAAGAGGATTCGCCTCCCCTCTTCGTGTTCAAAGCCCAATCCTTGTTTCCCTCTTTTCAGAGCGTCGCTGGAAGGTTTTCAAAACACTCTTATTTAAAACTATTTTTCAACTCTAGCCACGAGGTTGATAATCCTTGTTTAAAAGATTTGCAGGATACTTAAAAGAAGGATAACGGCTCCAACCAGCAGACAATAGTATGCAAACTTGTGGAAGCTCTGTTTAACAATATATTTCCTAACTTTCACTAGGGCAAGGTAGCCGAAGACAGCGGTCATTAGAATTCCCAAAGCAATCATCCAATACTCCTGTTCGAAACTGACCTCCTGAAGCTTAACTAGGCTCCCGCCAATTATGCTCGGGATTGATAAAAACAGGGAGAACCGATAGGCCTCGTCGCTCTCAATCCCCAGAAGGAGACCGGTTGAAACAGTTATTCCGGTTCTGGAGATTCCCGGCGTGATTGCAGCAGCCTGAGAAACTCCGATTAGAAATGAATCTAAAGCATTTAATCTCTTCCTCGGTTTAGCATGTTTCGTCGAAAACAGGATTAAACCGTTAAGAACCATTGCAATCCCAACTGCAAAAAGGCTTTTGAACATAGATTCAAAGAAGCTTTTGAGGAAGAAGCCCGCTAAGCCCATGGGGATCGTGCCGAGAACCAAGTATATGAGCATCCTGCCCTTCTCACTAGAAAAATCAAGTTTGCACAATGTTCTAAGAATTGATTGCAAATCCTTTCTTAAAAACAGTACTACCCCGATGAGAGTTCCGAGATGAAGTGTGATATCGAAAGCAACAGAAACATGTATGCCTAACATTTCCTGTACCATGACTAAATGCCCAGTGCTTGAGATCGGAAACCATTCTGTTAAACCTTGAACAAGGCTTAGACAAACTGTCTCCAGAATTCCATCCGAAGCTGTTTTTGCTTGTTTGGGAAAATCGATGGTTAAAATCGCCTTAGCGAAAATTACTAACATTTGAATAAATAGGTAACTGGTGAGAATACAGGTTAGTGTCTGATTTTTTAGCGCGCGCGCGTCCACAACCTTTCATAGCAACCACTCTATAAAAGTTTTTCAGAGAATAAAACTCTTTGTGAATTACGATTTTTCAACAAGCTTTCTTGCTGATATTTCATACATCTTTCCTTCAGCACCGAACGTTATAATGTTTTTGTTCAGCCGTATTGCCGCTATAGCAAGCGCTGAGCTCAATAAGCCGTCATCCGAGTCTAAACATACAGCATCTATTGTAAGGATGTCTTCAGCAAGCCTCTCGACAAGCATATTCATGTCTCTTAATTCAAGCCTTCTAACCTCTATCGTCGGAGGCCATATGCCTTCAGACCTAACCCTCCTCCGCAATTCCCTTACCTTACCGCTTGCATCCGATCTTGAATAGACGATTAAAAACTGAGGTCGGTATTTTCTAACAACTGTCACAGCATACTCTACCGATTCACCTATTACCATAGCCACGTTAAATCTTAGTGCAGACCATTCTAAGACGAGTTTCCTTACGTGAGTTATAACCTCATGCACATTTGACTCG
>JAOAJQ010000171.1 GCA_026414125.1 Thermoproteota archaeon | reverse complement strand
AATTATGAAGTCAACGCCGTTCTTCAAGGCCTCCTCTAAACAGTTTAGCATAGTAGATATGTAAGTGTAGGTTCTGCATCCAATGTCTTGAATATCGTAGATAATTAGGTCCAGCTCCTTAAGCGTTTCAACGCTAGGCTTTCTTTGGACACCATATAGGCTTTCAACACTAACCTCTTTTAAAGAAAGGCTTTCAGACTCCACCGGCTCACCAGCACCGTAGGCTCCCCACAGCCCATGTTCAGGAGTAAAAATGGTTTTAACACGTAGTCCTTTTTCTAAGAGCCGTACGTAAGATGGGTCTAGGCTTCTAGTCGCCGAAGTATGGTTTACAACAAGCCCTATATCTAGGCTGGAGAGCCTTCCAAGCAGTTTTTCCCTGTTAAGAAGAACATCCAGCCCCGGCTTAACCCTGCTTGCCAAACTACTCGCCTAGAAGGCTTTTCCTCCTTATCCTCTTAACACCCCAGTCTCCGAAGGTCATGAATGCTTCCGCGTATTGGAATCCGACTTCAAGCCCCCTGATCCTTTTCAAACAGGAATAGTAGTCCACGTAGTTGAACCCGCTGTACTTTCCAGATGTAAAATCGTATGTGTTAATCAAATCTATATATTTTTCGAAAACACTGCTAACATCCACATACACCTCCGGCTGGAAGCCCTGCGGATCCTCCCAATTCTCAGGATAGTAAAGCTCCAACGGCCTACTGTGCTTCCCCTCGGCCCTCTGTTCCCCCGCGAAGCGTTCGAAAGCCTGTATGGCAAGAAGGTGGCATGCGAGATGGTCAGGATGATAGCTTCCCTTCCAGTGCATCAAAACCGCATCCGGCTTGAACTCTAAAAGGCTCCTATACATTTTCAGCTTAACCTCCTCAGCATTGTAGGGAACGCCTTCCACACATCCTAGGAAACTCACTTCAGCATTCAGCTTTCTAGCTGCTTCTAAAGCCTGTTTAACCCTTGTTTCAGCATATTCTTCAACCGAGATCCCGGGTGGCCGGGCCCATTTGCCTGACGGCTTAAACATGTGGAGTATGAGACACCTCCCCCCTTCGTCAGCGTTTCTCAGTATTGTTCCACCGGCTGTGATTTCAATATCCCCCGTGTGTGAGCTGAACGCGAGTATTTTAACACCCAACGTGATCACTCGCCTCCAAGATTCTTGGTGAAAACTGCGAACCTGCGTGCCTCAGACATGCCGTTCCTAATGTAGAAACTGTAGTTTCTCCCCCCACCCCAAGCTAGCCAAGCGTTTTTACCGCCTAGAGACTGAATTAGCCTTAGACACCTGTGAAACAGGACTGTGCCAACCCCCTTGTTCCTATGCTCCTCAGCAACTCCGAATGGACCGAAATGCTCTATCAGCCCGTCGGTAGCGATTTGACAGTAGCCAATTATCTCGCCACGGTGGAAAGCCAGCGTAAACCAGTCGAGAAACCTAGGGTATTTCTCCATCGTCCTCCTAGCGTCCTCATACCACCATGGAAACCTGGCTTTCAGGAAGAGAAGAAGCTCCAGCACGTGTTCATCGTCAAGCTGCTGAAATGAATAGCCCTCTGCAGTAAGCCTTTCCTCAAGCTCTAAAACCTCTTTAGGCGTAGTGTACCCCATGAGTGACATGCTCATTGAAACTGATTCCCTGCTTGACTCGCTGTAGCCGTTCTTAGTGAAGAAGCCTATTGCCCCCGGGTAAGCCTTAACGTCAACCCCTGGAACAAGGTACCTCGGCCCACCTGAGAAAACTATTCTCCTGACTCCTTTCTTCCGTAGTTTTTCCTCAACTGTTGTAAGCATTCTCGACCCGATTCCCCTGCCTCTGAAACCGTTTTTCACACCCAGTATGTTGATGTAGCCGGTTTCACCCCTGGTCACGCAGTAGATGAAGCCAACCACCCTTCCCTCGAACTCCGAAACTATGCATAGCTCAGGATCATAATTCTCTTGGAGTAGAACCCTATACCTGAACGAGTCTTCGCTAAGCATGTCGAGAGGCATCGCGTCGTTGATTATTTCTAGAACAGGCCTCAGGTCCCGGCCTTTAAAACTTCTTTCTACCGTACTCAACGAAAACCGTTTAGAATGGAGACATATAAGTGTTTCTTTAAAAAAGCTTATGCTAAGATTTATCATATACCTAGTTAACAAGTAGCGGGTTGAAGAAGACTGTTTCAAGCCTGGAAAGGATAGATGCGGAGTTTGAAAAACTGTTGACGGAGCAAAGGAACCCTATGACTGTTAAAATCGACAGGGTTAGTGTAGCTGAGGCTTTAAAGATGATAAACAGAGAAGATAAGAAG
>JAOAJQ010000016.1 GCA_026414125.1 Thermoproteota archaeon | reverse complement strand
GAAGAAGCCCCCAAGTTCGACGTCAGGATCTTAGTCTTAGACCTGCCAATCCTAGGCATTTGCTATGGTCATCAACTCTTAGCTCACATTGCAGGTGGAAAAGTTGGACACGCTGAGGCTGGCGAGTATGGTGCGACACATGTTACTGTTGACAAGCCTGTCGGCATACTGAAGGGATTGAAGGGGAGGGAGAAAGTCTGGATGAGCCATAATGACACAGTTTTTTCAATCCCCTGCGATTACGAGATTCTAGCACATACTGGAAACTCTCCTGTTGCTGCTTTTAGACATAAAGAAAAACCGATTTACGGTTTACAGTGGCATCCTGAGGTGAACCATACTGAGAATGGTGTTGAAATGCTCCGCAACTTTCTGTTCGAAGTATGCGGTTGCGAAGCGAATTGGAAGATGGAGAACGTTGTAGACAGAATGATTGAGGAAATAAGGAGGGAGGTCGGCGGGGGCACGGCGATAATTGCTTTAAGCGGAGGCATCGACTCCAGCGTGGCCACGGTTTTAGCGGCAAAAGCTATAGGCAACAGGCTTACCGCGGTCTTTGTCGACCACGGGTTTATGCGTGAGAACGAGCCTGAATTCGTGAGAAAAGTTTTCCAAGCGTTCAAGATAAACATAGTAATGGTGGATGCGCAGGATCGTTTTCTCAAAAGGCTTAGGAGCATAGTTGACCCTGAGGCCAAGAGAAAGATTATCGGCGAAGAGTTCATCAGGGTTTTTGAGGAGGTTGCGGAGAAAACCGGGGCCGAATGCCTGATTCAGGGAACAATCTATCCTGACAGGGTTGAATCCGGGTTCAGAAGATTCTCAGACAAGATAAAAACCCATCATAATGTGGCTGGGCTTCCTTTACACATCAAGTTCAGAAAGATAGTTGAGCCCCTTCGAGACCTGTATAAGGATGAGGTTAGAAAGGTTGCTGAAATCCTTGGGCTACCCAGGGAACTGGTTTTCAGACAGCCTTTCCCAGGGCCAGGGCTCGCCGTAAGAATCACAGGCGTAGTAACTAGAGAGAAGATTGTAATCGCGAGGAAGGCGGATAAAATCGTGAGGGAAGAGATTGAAAGAAACGGGTTGGGCGAATGCTTATGGCAATATTTCGCTGTCCTGACTGATACGAAGGCTACGGGCGTTAAAGGTGACGCGAGAGCCTACGGCTACGTTGTTGCAGTGAGAATCGTTGAAAGTCGGGAAGCAATGACTGCGAGCTTCGCAAAGATCCCGTACGAAATATTGGAGGCAATTTCCACGAGAATAACTAACGAAATACCTGAAGTCGTCAGAGTTGTTTACGATATAACTCATAAGCCTCCGGCAACAATAGAATGGGAATAGCTTTCAAAACAGGTTTGAGTAAAAATGGTTTAAAACAGGTCATAATTACTTCTATGGAAGAATTCTGGGAGCTATTCTTTCCACTTATTAATTATGGGCATCTTCCATCCTATTCCGAATGCTTTGGGCGTAATTTTAATGCATGGAGGGGCTTGCCATCTCTTATACTCAGCATTTCTGATTCTCCGATAAGTGTCTTCCACAACTTCTTTAGGATAACCTGCCTTTAACAATTCCAGTTTACTTCGACGGTTCTCCACAATCTCATCTACAAGCGGGCTGACGATACTGAAGTCAAAAGGATCATACTGTCCCTCTTTCAATTCTGGCGAAGGCTTCTTTTCGAAAACCCTTTTAGGAATGATCTCTTTTCCAGCCTTTTCATTAACATACTTTGCCAAATTGTAAACCTCAAGCTTGCTTACATCACCTAAAGCGCCGATTCCACCAGCCATGTCCCCGTATAGGGTGCAGTATCCAAGAGCCAGCTCGGTCTTATTCCCTGTGTTTACAACCAGTATTTTCAAGTCTTTAAGCCGGTTCGATATGTCCATCAGAATGTTTCCTCTTATTCTCGGCTGAATGTTTTCATCGGCAACAGGATCGTCGCTTTCTCTCGTTAAACCAAAATGGCTCCTTATTTTCTCTAGTGGTTTTTCCAGGTTTTCCCGATAGCTTTCAACAATTTCTTGAATAGGAATTTCAACGAAGCATATTCCCAGGTTTTCGGCTACCTTCAGAGCATCCTCTTTACTGTGTTCGCTCGAATATTTTGAAGGCATGTAGACACCAATAACGTTTTCCTTTCCCAAAGCTTCTACCGCTATGCATGTTGTCAAAGACGAGTCTATTCCACCGCTCATTCCCACTACAGCCTTTTTGAAGCCTGTTTTCCTGAAATAGTCACGTATCCCAAGCACGATTGCGTTAAACATTTCCTGTTCCCTATTGTATGGGGGAGGCTTGATCTTATTCATACCTGTTCCATTTTTAACATCGATGTCGACAATAATTAACTCTTCCTCGAATTGTTTACCCATAGCTATCAGATTACCAAACCTATCTACAGCCATGCTCTGCCCGTCGAAAACCAGTTCATCCTGTCCCCCAACCAAGTTAACGTAGAATATGGGAATCCTGTTTTTTCTAGACTTCTTTCTTAACAATCTTAATCTTTCAAGTCTTTTCCCAACGTGGAACGGAGAAGCCGAAATATTAATAATCAAATTTGCTCCTAGTTCTGCCAGTAAATCAGTAACCTTCACATCATACTTTTTATCCCATAGGTCTTCACATATCTCAACGCCGAGTTTTAATCTAACTGTGTTGAGGCTGATTTCTACAGGTTTTATCTCGTTCATCCTTGCCGGTTTAAAATATCTTGCTTCGTCAAACACATCGTACGTCGGCAAAAGCGTCTTGTAAACTGTTTTAACAAGCCTATTCCTGTTGAAAACAGCAGCAGCATTATACAGATTTCCTGCTTTATAGTCGACGAACCCGATTACTCCTGTTATTGCAACACTGTTATTTCTAATCGTTTTAACCAACAGTTCTTTTTGGCTTTTAACAAAGGCTTTTTCAAGAAGCAGGTCTTGAGGAGGATACCCGGTTACAGCTAGCTCTGGAAACACTACGAGGTCGGCTTCACGTTCTCTAGCCATCTTTATGTATTCTCTTATTTTCCAAATGTTTCCCTCAATATCTCCCACCGTGCAATTTACCTGCGCCATGGCGACTTTCAATCTATCAACACCATACATTGTTCTCCAGTAAATGAATCCACGTCTTAGCTTTAAAAATAGAGTGAACTTTCTAAGAAAATGTAAACTATTATTTTCCTAGATGTCGAAGTAAAGATAGAACTCGTACGGATGGGTTCTTGCAGACACTTGAACATGGTCGCGTAAATCGTTTTCGATTATTGTCTCCACTAACTCATCTGAGAAAACTGGTTTCAGAAACTCACTGTCACTCTTAAGACACTCAACCGCTTCCTTAAGGCTTCCAGGTAGCTCCCTTATCCCCAGCTGCCTCCTTCTTTCAGGAGTCAGATGGTAAATATTCTCATCCACAGGGTCGCCGGGATCAATCTTCCTCCTTATACCGTCAAGCCCAGCGCTCATTATTGCGGCGAAGCATAAGTATGGGTTGCACGAGGGGTCTGGAGTTCTAAACTCAACCCTCTTCCTAGCAGCGTTTTCAGCACCCTTCTCGTAGACAGGTATCCGAACGTTTGCAGACCTGTTGGCCTTGCTCCAAGCTATGAAAACAGGCGCCTCATAACCGGGTACAAGCCTCCTGTAAGAGTTGGTAGTTGGGTTAGTTATCGCAGTCAACGCCCTGCTGTGCTCAAGCAGGCCGCCTACAAAGTATCTTCCAAGCTGGCTCAGCTCAGCATACTTATCCTCAGCGTCGTAAAACATGTTTACAAGCTGCTCCTCCTCAACCCTAGTTGAAGGCGGATCCCCCCAGAGGCTGACGTGAACATGCATCCCGCTCGCATTATCTCCGAAAATCGGCTTAGGCATCATTGTTGCAAACATGCCCTGCTGGAAAGCAATGTTCTTAACAACATACTTAAGAGTCATAACGTTGTCAGCCATCTTAACAAGCCTATCCCTAACCATGTCTATCTCCCCTTGACCGGCGGTAGCAACCTCATGGTGATGCGCCTCACAGGCTATTCCAAAGTAGTCCTCCATAAGCCTCACAACGGTTGATCGGTACTCCATCAGACTATCGTGTGGAGGAGCTGGGAAATAGCCCTCTTTAAACCTGATCGGATAGCCGTCTCCGGAAGACCAGGCAGCCTCAGGGGATTCGATAAAGTAGGACTGTCCCCTATATGGATTTAAAACATCCCACGTAGCCTTCTTGAATACGAAGAACTCCACCTCAGGCCCCCAGTATGAGGAGAAACCCTGCTCCAAAGCATACTCCTCAGCCCTCTGCGCAACAAACCTAGGATCTCTAGACAATCTCCCACCGCCATACCCCACGTAAACATCGCAGAGAAACCTTGCACACTTGTTCTCGACGCTCCCCCACGGTATTACTGCAAACGTCGACGGATCGGGTTTTAGAACAAGGTCTGATTCAAATATTTCGGAAAACCCCCTTATGGAAGAACCATCCAGCTTCGGAACACCTTCAATAAAATACTTGGCGGAAAACCTCCCGACTGGAATCGTAACATGCTGTAAACGGCCAGGAACATCCGTAAACTGCAAATCGATAAACCTTATTCCCTCGTCAACAATCCTTCGCATCAAACCTGAAACACTATCGCCTCCAGACATCATACGGCGTTAAGCCGTACAGGCCACTATTTAAACTTTATGTACATCGTTCAGCAAAAAATGTTATGGGAGATACAAATTACCAATTTTATGCTTAAAAGTTGGACAAATTAGCAACGCGTGAAGCACGTCATTCAGCCGGAGGATGAAATCTTTATCGAGTTTATTGAGCCTGAACCAGCCTCGAAAAGTTCACCAGCGGCTTCTGGTTCCATCGAGAACAGACAGTACACACCTGTGAGCGGTTGAAAAAGCTTGAAAAGACAATGTCAAGAGCTGGGACTCCAGAAGAACAGGACACTGATCGAATACTTTAAGAAGAGTGATGAAAGGAGCTGAAGGTAATAGCGCGCGCTAGAAATGAGCTAAAGCCCACTAGGAAAATACATCAGGATCCGCCGTTTCAAGGGTCTTTCACGCACTGCTTCGAACCTTTCTTTTTGAAGAATCGCGAGAAGGCTTCACCTTCTTCTCAGATACGACTAGAAAAACCGTGAAGAAGCCGAGATAAAGAAACGCCGAGTAAACATCACTCCCTCTCAGGAGGCTGGGAAGAACTAGGAGTAGTGCGAAACCCAGGATAAGCCAGAGGGTTTCAAGGAGCTTCATGCTTCTAGGTCTCTGAACATGCGCCTTAAAACATTGCTCTAAGAAAAATGAAGCGCTCAGTCAAATTTTTTAATAATTGGCTCAAATAGCTAGTTTACCCCTAAAAAGGTCTAAATATCGTGTGCTTCGCGGCTCCGAAGTGTTTCTGAGATCCCGGGTGTGTTTAAGACCCAGCGTGAGATTACCGCGTCAAATTCTAGTTTATTACATTAAAGCGGCAACATTTATATAACATTATTATTTAAATGTAATTTACGAATTAAATCGAACTACAAGCCAAGCTACTTCTGAGCAACAGTTTAAAATACGTGAACTTGCTTAACACTCTGGTTAAGTTATTCCAAGACAGCGAGGTGTTTATTCTAGTGTGGCTCGCTTAGAGAAACCCTATGCTTCCAGGATTTCACCTTCTCCTATAAACCTCATATACCAGTCTGCAAATTGTTTAGGAGTAGCCATGTGAATTTCAATCGGATAGTCCAGTGTCACGTAAATCTTTGCCTTGATCTTCAAAGCCTCTTCATAATTTACATCATCACTAACTATCAGAATATCTATATCACTAGAGGCGGTGTACTTGCCTCTGACTGAGGAGCCGAAGACATAAACCCTAGCGTTAGGCCAGAATTTTAAAACCAGTTTTTTCACTTCCCTGCCTACTTCAACAGGGTTGCTTAAGGCCTCCAGCGTCCTCCTTCCCTCCTCCACGTAAAGGTCAAACTCCGTCAACTACCGGTTTAAACACCTCCTTCACGTATCTCAGCAAAACCTTAACCTCCACCTCCTCGTATCTACGCGGCAAATACCTTGCCCCTATGTAGGCGTCTTCAAGCTTTGTTAAAAGCAGTATTGAATCCTCTTTTTCTAGAAGCGGGTAAACCTTAGGATTAATCTTTGAAAGCTCTCTTAAAAGCCTGGTCAACAGATGCATACGCGGGTAAGTACCAGTCTTCAATAATAGCTTATACTTTAGCATCAGCTGGCAATACTGCTCCAAGCTGAAGGCAGCGAGATCGAAAAAGCCTTCGCGTATTAATCTTTCTGAATTTGTTAGAAAAGCCTCTGCACGTTCTTTCAGTATTTCAGCCTCTTCAAAGGACATTCTTACTATATTGTTTCCCTTATTTTTATAAGCTTTTCCCCATGAAATAATCTTTTACAGGCAATCCTTCCACGTGCTCCTCCTGTTTTTGAGCTCAACCATATTTCACGTACCAGCATTTATGTTAAAGTTTATTTGCCGATGCGCAGAATTGCTTTATGGCTGATGAAGGGCATTATCTTGCATGGTGGTGCCGGAACCCGGCTTCGACCCTTGACTTTCAGCGGCCCTAAGCAGCTTATCCCCGTGGCTAACAAGCCTATCAGCCAATACGTATTGGAGGATTTGAAGAGTATTGGTGTCGTCGATGTGGCGATTGTTCTAGGCGAAACCTTCCCAGAGCTAGTTATGCAGCATTACGGCGATGGAAGCAGATTCGGCGTGAGAATAACGTATGTCAACCAAGGTAAGCCCCTGGGCATTGCCCACGCAGTATACTTGTGCAAAGACTTTGTTCAGGATGACGGCTTCATAGTTTACCTTGGGGATAATCTTCTGCAAAACGGTGTTAAAAACTATTTTGAAAAGTTTCTGATAAACGATTATGACTGCATGGTTCTGTTGAAGGAGGTTGAAGATCCTTCAAGGTTCGGTGTCGCGGAGTTCGATGATAAGGGTAATCTTGTGAGACTTGTGGAGAAGCCGAGGGTTCCGCGCAGCAGGTTCGCTCTGGTCGGCGTATACTTTTTTAAGCCTATAGTCTTCGAGGTTATTAAGGGTTTGAAGCCTAGCTGGAGGGGTGAGCTTGAGATTACTGACGCTATTCAAACAATGCTTGAGAAGGGTTTCCGCGTGGGTTACAGTATTGTAGACGGCTGGTGGCTAGACACTGGGAAGAAGGACGATATTCTTTATGCTAACTCGCTGATCCTTGATGAGTACGGTGTTAGGAGTATTAGGGGGGAACTTGTCGAATCAAAGGTTGACGGCAGGGTTTCCATCGGGGAGGGCAGCAAGATTGTCAACAGTACTGTGAGAGGGCCTGCAATAATAGGCAATAACTGCGTTATTCAGAATTCTTTCATCGGACCCTACACGAGCATAGGTGATAATGTTAAGGTTTTAAAAAGCTCAGTGGAGTATTCTATTGTTCTAGAGGGAGCGTGCGTCGAGAGTATTGACAGACTTGAGGAGAGTCTTGTCGGCAGGAATGCGAAAGTCATTAGGAATACTGCTAGGAATTCTGTAAGGCTTCATGTGGGAGACTACTCTGAAATAGAGCTATAAGTTTATTTATTCCACAGGTTTTATTCTTATGGGTTAACATGGTGCAAGAAACGGTTAGAGAGCTTGCTTTGCCTGGTGTAAGGCTTTTCGACTTAACGAGGCTTCCTGATGAACGGGGAATATTTACTGAAATCATGCGTTCAGACTGGAAGAACCTTCTAGGGGAGGACCATATTCTGCAGGCAAACCTCTCGGTAACCTACCCCAGTGTTGTAAGAGCATGGCACAAGCATGAGAAGGGTCAAGTAGACTACTTCTCCGTGTTGAAAGGATCGGTAAAAGTATGTGTCTACGACGATGAGGATGCTCACCTGCTTGAAGCGGTTTTATGTGAAGACAGGATGCAGGTTTTAAGGGTTCCGGGAAACTACTGGCACGGCTTCAAGGTTATTAGCCCTGAGCCCGCATTTTTGGTTTACTTCGTAAACAGGCTTTACAATTATGAGGAGCCCGATGAAGTCAGGAGACCCTGGAACGATCCTCAGATAACCCCCAGGAAGATTAATGGCAAGACTGATGACCCCAGGTGCAACAGGCCGTGGGACTGGTTTTACCCTCCTCACAGGTGAGAAAATGCGTCTCCTAGTTACTGGCGGTTATGGTTTCATAGGAAGCAACTTCATAAGGCATGTTTTGAACCGGCATACGGATGTTGAAATTGTGAACGTTGACAGTCTTTCCTACGGGTCTAACCCTAGCAACCTGAAGAACCTTGAGGGTGATAAGCGGTACAGGTTTGTAAGGGGAAGCATATGCGACACGGGTCTTATGGGCGAGCTTGTTAAGAATGTTGACGCCATTGTCAACTTCGCCGCCGAGAGCCATGTTGACCGAAGCATAGCAGACCCTTGGCCTTTCTTCAGAAGCAATACTGAGGGCGTACTCGTCATTCTTGAAGCCATCAGGAGGAACAACGGGAACGCCAAGCTTGTTCAAGTAGGCACTGACGAGAGCTACGGAGACATCCTAGAAGGCTCCTTCAAAGAGGAGGATAGGCTTAAGCCTTCAAGCCCCTATGCTGCTTCAAAAGCCTCGGCAGATCTTTTCTGCCTAGCCTACCATAGGACATACGGGTTAAACGTTTGCATCACGCGTTGCACAAACAATTTCGGACCCTACCAGTTTCCGGAGAAGCTTATTCCGAAGACGATAATCAGGGCGATGCTTAACTTTAGGATCCCGATTTACGGGAGCGGGAGAAACGTTAGAGACTGGATTTACGTTTCAGACCATTGCGAAGCGTTAGACACGGTTCTGAGAAAAGGGAGGAAGGGTGAAACCTACAATATTGCTGGGGGAAACGAGTTTTCAAACCTTCAAATAGTAAGCAGGATTCTGGAGCTCATGGGTAGGCCTATGGATCTGATAGAGTTCGTAGAAGACAGGCCTGGACACGATGTTCGATACAGCCTTGACTCTTCAAAGATCAGGAGTGAGCTGGGCTGGAGCCCGAGGCACAGATTTGAAGAATCATTAAGGACTACGGTTGAATGGTATATTGCTAACGAATGGTGGTGGAGGCCTCTGGCCGGTGAACAGGTTCTCCACCCGACGCCCTGGAAGCTTAAGTGGTGAGTCTTGAAAATACTTGTGACTGGAGCAAGCGGGTTACTGGGCAGCAAAATATGCCTGCTAGCCTTGAAAAAAGGCCATGAGGTTTACTCAGTTTACAGGGAGCATGCTGTGGATTCAGGAAAGCCGGTTAAGCTGGATTTAACCAGCTGGAGCGACGTCTTCAAAGCTTTTTCCGAGCTGAAGCCTGAGGCGGTTATTCATGCGGCAGCATACACTGATGTAGACGGGTGTGAAGCCAACAGGGACACGGCTTGGAGTGTCAACGCTGAGTCAACCAGGCTTGTGGCCGAGGCATCTGCTAGAATAGGTGCACACTTAACCTATGTTTCCACAGACTACGTTTTCGACGGCGAGAAAGGACTGTACACGGAGGATGATGAGCCGAATCCCATTAACTATTATGGTTACACAAAGCTGAAGGGCGAAGAATATGTTAAGCAGCATGGTGAACAATGGTGCATCGCCAGAGCCAGCGTGATATACGGCTGGGGTGCGGAGCATAAGCCTAACTTCGCCACTTGGCTGATAAGCAGCCTGAGCCAGGGAAAAGAGGTGAAAGTCCTCACGGATCAACATGTGTCGCCAACCTTCAACACGAACTTAGCGGAGATGCTTCTGGAGATTGCTGAGAGAAGAATAACCGGGGTTCTGCATACGGCAGGAGCAACCCGCGTCAGCAGACACGGGTTCGCCCTGAAGCTTGCAGAAGCCTTCCAGCTGGATGTGAACATGGTTAAACCCGCAAGTATGAGAGAAATACCTTGGAAAGCCAGGAGACCCAGAGACTCATCGCTGAACGTGAGCAAAGCACTCATGCTACTAGAATCAAAACCCCTCAGGCTTGAGCAGGCCCTGGAGATGATGAGAAAGGAAACAGTTGACAAAGACGGAAAGGAGTCTCTAAAGCTTTGGAAATAGAAGGAATGGATAGCACGCGCTATGTTTTTAAGCAATCTCATCCTCTTAACTGTCAGAAATGGTTGCACGTAGCTTTACAATAATTCTCAAGCCGGAGGAGAAGGAAATTGGAGGACAGTGGAATTCTTTAAACAGGTGCATCTTCAATGAGTATGCGTGAAGTCAACATTCTCAGGGGAAGATCATTAAGAATGCTTAACTCAGCTAAAAGAAGTCTCTCCACCGGGGACTATGATATCGCAGCCTTCATGGCGGATCAAGCTGTCCAGCTCTACTTGAAATCGATCATACTTGAGTTAACTGGCGAAATTCCCCGTACACACGTCGTCAGACACTTGTTCAACGCTCTCAGAAGCATTTTAGACAAGCCGGATGATATTGACCAGTTTGTAGGCAAAACCAGGAGCCTATTAATAAGGCTTGAAGAAGCATACATAAACTCCAGATACGTTTCAAGAGAGTATGAGAAGGAGGAGGCTGAGGAGTTAGTGGGCTTCGCAGAAGAGGTGATAGGGTTTGTTAAATCTCTTACAGGCAAGACTCAAGCTTAACGAGCTGGCCCGCGACTGGCGTTTCTGGTCGCGGAAAATAGCGGAGGCAGCAAGAAGGCTACTCGGCCCATGCGAAACCTATGTTTTTGGAAGCGTTGTGAAAAACCAGGTTGCTGGCGGCAGCGACATCGACATACTGATAGTCAGCGATCGACTGCCTGAGGATTACAGGAGCAGGGGAAACCTGAAGGCGAAAATAGAAGAGGAAGCAGGCCTACCTCTCTACCATCCGTTTGAAATACACTTGGCAACTGGCAAAGAGGCTAAAGAAAACCCCGTGTATCGCTCAGCCATGCTTGAAGCAGTAGCAGTATGATGTAAAAGCCCAGCAGGCCTCAGTGTCAAAACAGGTTTTAAAGACTCTAAGCCTTCCTTACCTTTTTAAGCACCCCAATGTTTTTGACGCCGGAAGACATGCATGCCTTAAAACGACAAGATTTCTAAAAAAAGACAATTCTCAAAGGCTAAAAACAGGCTAGACAACCATAAGCCTATGAAACAAGACTATGGGAAAAGGCTAATCCTTCTTCTCCCCGGGCCTGTCTCATCCTCGCCCAGCATCCTCTCCAGCTCCTTCTTAGTCTCCTCCTGCAGCCTCTTAATCTCCTCGATCTTCTCCCTAGCCTTCAACAGCCAATCCTTACTGGCCTCAATACCCTTGTGAGCGAAAAACGCGATACCCTCATTCCTACTCTTGAAAATGCCGGCTTCAACAAGAGCATCAATCAAATCCAAGTCAACACGGGGAAGCCTAACAGAGGAAACAATCATCGACGCACCGCTAAAAGCCTTAGACAAAGACTCCTCAACAAGCTTACCAATATCAGGAAGCTTAGCAACAGCAATCCTAGCGGCCTCAGGACCCCCAAACCCCACAGCATAAACCTCCTTCTTAACCTCCCTCTTCAACTCCCTAATCCTCTCCCTAATCTCATCCTCAACATCCTCAGCCCTCTCTAGAAACTCCTCCAGAGAATCCTCAGCCCCGTCAAACTGGTCCTCGAAAAAATCCTTAAGATCATCGAAAACCTCCCTCAACTCATCCCTACGCCTAGGCTCAGCTAAAGCAGCCTCCCTCACTCTATCCCTAAAATCCCTTAAAACCCTGAACAACTCGCCCCTAGCCTTCAAAAACGCCTCCCTAGCCTCAAACCTCAAACCCTTAACCTCCTTCAACAACTCCCAAAGCCCAGGAGTAGCCTTCTCCAAACCTACTTTACGCTCAATCTCAGACAACTTCGAAGAATGCTCCCTAACAAGCTCCAAAACCCTCCTAACAGCATCCTCAACCTCACGCCGCAACCGCTCACCCTCAGCCTCAAACCCAGACATCTTCCATCATCCTCCATTATTTATATTGCCACATTATATGTAATGTTACACTACAATTTAAACGTTTCGTATTGGTATGTCCTGTGAAAGAGAATGAGAAGACAGGCATATCGCCTGGATCGAGGAAAGACTGTGCGTGCCGACTAAACCATTAACCTATTGTTGCAGTGTACTCAGAAATATCCTTATCGTATTTTCCCCTGTATGCTTGAACCAGAACATAAGCCCATCGCATGAAAAAAGGTCATGGCCAAATCATGAAAAGCGCTATGAAAATCGCTTGGGTAACGATGTCCGACGGAGGCCTATCACGTGCGTTGAAAAATACGGATAAAAACCATAGTGCCCAAGCGAGTGAGAGTGTTAGGAGGGCTGAGAAAAGCATTATTTTCCACCTAACCCTGAATTGCGTAATCAACACTCCGAGAAGATAATGGATTGAGAAGAAAAGCAAGCTACCGAAAAACATTATGCTGCTTAAAGTAGGAATCCATATGCAGACTCCTAGAAAAAGCAGGCCAGCCGCTAGAATAACCCCTACTGACCAAGATGACAACCTGTAGATTTCCCAGGGAAGATAGTAATACCTCTTGTAAAGGTTGCTGGATTTTTCTATGATTCTTTTCTCAAACTCGGTGTATCGTATGACAGGATTTTTCCTAGTTTCTTGGTTCACCTGCATGCTAATATTTAAACATAGTGTACAGTTATAAATTTTAAGTGCGGGTTACTTAACAGGGGTTAATCTTGAAGACGCCGTCCTGTCACGTTTTATTGTCTTCGAACACTTTTTCCATTCTTTAACCTCTTTTTTCTGGAGGTCGAAGAAGTATCCCTTATTATTGTTCCCCCCAGTTTCATCAACCTAATGCCAACAACCCTCATATCCTTTGTGTGCTCAACTGTACCGCCGCTCTGAAGGTTTTTAGCTATCTTACCGGTTGCCTCTATTTGTGCTCTCAGGATATTGAAGCACGTGCTCTAGCACACGCTATGACGTTACGATGTCTAACATTAAAGATCGTGTGAACTCGTTAACTCTTTTTTGGCTTAACGTTCGAAAATAAGCCTATTCGATCAGCTTCATGTCTTCCGTT
>JAOAJQ010000170.1 GCA_026414125.1 Thermoproteota archaeon | reverse complement strand
AGATGTGTATAAGAGACAGCGGTTAGGGGGCAGGATGGTGTGCTGATAGCAGCACACCCTTTCGGCTTCCCGAGGCTTGGCGGCAGCATGGGTAAGGAGGTTACGCGGCTTCTAGACGGTGTTGAAGTGGTTAACTCTAGGAACCTTTTAAGGAGGCAGAATGAGAAGGCTCTTAAGCTCGCCAGGAGTCTTGGGAAGGCTGAGATAGGGGGAAGTGACGCTCATACTTTTCACGAGGTCGGTAAAGCCTATACTCTTGCAGCTGCCTCTAGTCTTGAGGAGCTGCGTGCAGCGATCAGAAACAGGATGACTAGGGGTGCAGGAGGATTGAGTAGCCCCATGATACACTTGGCAAGCTTTTCAGCGAGCATTGTCCGCAAGCTAGCCCACCGGTCTTAGTTTTTCTAAGCATCGTTCCTGAATTGCTCGCCGGATGGAGTGTTTAAGTTCCGTAGCAATGCTGGAGGCGGAACTCACGTTTACATTATGGCTTGAAAAATAAAAAAAGGAGAAGGGATGTTAAAAGTTTCGTCAACATTTCTTAGCTGTCTTCTTAGTCTTCTTCTTAGCCTTTTTCTTAGCGGCCATCTTCAGTAAAATATTATGCAAGCATACACTTAAACTTTTTGTTTTTTAACTTTTTACCGATCTGTCGACTCAGCCAGCTAAGCCGTCAAAGTTTTCCAGAAATTTCTCCTCGACCCCGACAGGTAACACTCCTGAGGCTGCGACACTATGTCCATCTCCAAACCCCCCGTGCTCAGCACAGGCTTCTGGAAGAATTTTTGACAACGGCGGTTTTATGCCCTCCTCTATCATTCTTCTAAGTTTTGAAGGAGCTCGTGCCGAAACTTTCACATAGTCCCTTCCAAGCAGGCCGTAGCTAGGTATCTCCCTTGGGATCTTCATGAACCCGATCAAATATTTACTGTCGTCGACAATCCTCTGGTAGCTTAAGAAGGATGTGAAGCTTCCCAGAACCTTGCTGCCCATTCCTTTGAAAAAGCTGCCGGAGTCAAACCATTGCAGGCTCCTTTTCATCCCAAGCCCCCTTCTGATTATCGTGGCTAGAAGAGCCTTGTTAGCCCTCCTCCTCTCCTCCTCAAGTTTTTCTGAGAGGCTTAGGATCTCCGGGGTGAATCCTTTTAAACAGGCTTCAAGAGCCTTCTCCACACCTCCCCTGTAGTAACCTACTGAGGCGAGTATCGTGAGGATCTGGGAGGCATTAATCCTTGAGAGGCCGAAGCCCTCTGCAACTATCTTGAAGTCTTTCCCCGACTGTTTTACAACACCCTCTTTTAAAGAGTCTTCTAGGGCGATCCTGTTGAAGCCTGCTGGTTCACCCGGTGTTTCAACTGAGCCTATCACCGCCAAGTGGGAAAGCCTGCTTAAACGCCTGTCAACTTTCTTAGCGAAAAGATAGGCGACCGTTGAGGCTGAAGCATCTCTCTCACCCCGGTAGCCGTAGAGCTCAGGGTTCAGGTTTAGAACATTGCTTCTCCGCGAAGGCTGAGTATCATGGTGGTCAAAGATTACTGCTAGACAGTCCTCTCTAATGCTTCCCTCTATTTTCTCAACGTGCGCTGAGCCGATGTCGCTGAACACTGTCACATGGCGCTCAGAAAGAGTTTTCTCAAGAACCTCTGGAAAAAGCTTGTCTAAGCAGAGGGTTTTAACGTTGAAACCCATTTTTTCAAGTGCTGTTTCAACTATCGCTGCTGAACAAACTCCGTCGGCCTCGTCGTGATGGATTAAAACAGCCTCCCCAACCCTACGCCTAAGCTCCTCAACAGCCTTCGCAAGGCTTGCTTCAAACTGTTCCAAGCCTGCTTATTGAAAACACAGGAGTGGGAAATAAACATTAGAAATGAATATAAGCATACCGCGTAGCGCTGTTAACGAGGACTCTTGCTGAGCGAGGAGATTGTTAAGGCTGTTGAAAAGGTTAAGCCGAGCATTGTTAACGTTAGCACTGTTAAAATGGTTTACGAGTTTTTCTTCTACGCTTTTCCTGTTCACGGCGTGGGCTCAGGCATAGTTGTTGACGAGGACGGTCTTTTCCTGACGAACCATCATGTTATAAGGGGTTCCGACCGTATTCAAGCCTCGTTCTACGACGGGCTTATGACGGAGGGCAGGGTTGTGGGCGCCGACCCTAGCCTTGACATAGCTTTGATCAAGGTTGACGATGTGAGCCTTAAGCCTGCTGAACTGGGAGACTCGGATACGCTTAGGGTCGGCGAGATAGTTATCGCGGTGGGGAACCCGCTCGGCTTAGCTGGCGAGCCCACTGTAACCATGGGTGTTGTAAGTGCTTTAGACAGACAGATAGTTTCAAGAGAACTTTTCTTCCCTGAACTTATTCAGACGGATGCTGCGATAAACCCGGGAAACAGTGGCGGGCCACTGGT
>JAOAJQ010000169.1 GCA_026414125.1 Thermoproteota archaeon | reverse complement strand
GTAATTAGAGGTGCAAAAGCTGATCCGCCGTTGTAGAAGAATAGCAGCATCGCCATGGCTGACCCCCTTACCTCAGGAAGGGCAACGTCTTGAACAGAGGATGAGACACATGGCCCAGCCATAGGCATGAAAAACGCTGTCATAGCACCCAGTATTAAGAAGAGTTCGACACCGGCCTTGGTCAGAAAAGCCATGTTGAAGAAAACTAGCCCTATGACGACGGTTAGAGTAGCGAAGACCACTCTTCCCCTCTTGTTTCTTTTGAAAGCCCAGTCTCCTGTTAAGCCTGCGAGCAGGTTTCCAGCAACCATGGAGAGAAGGGCAGCCAGCATTACGAGCAGCTGTGAGCCTGCTTCAAAGCCTCTGACATCAGTCATATAGGTGAAAAGCCAGTAGGAAAGGATGTTCCATGGGAAGACGCCGAAGAATCCTTGGAGGTAGAGAAATAAGATGGATTTTCTTTCAAAAAGCCTTTTCAGAGATTTTGCTGAAAAAGTATCCTTGAGCCTATCCCTAACATTCACCAGCTCCGGCTCAGTTCCTCCCCTTGGAACATCTTTTACAGTGAAAAGAACTATGAATGCTAAAAGTATACCTGGGACTGCGGTTAAAAGGAAGGCGTTGCGCCATCCGAAGCTGATTCCGATTACGAGGCCTATGATAACGCCTATTAGGGCTCCAAAAGTTTCAGCCGCCTGTAGGATTCCTAATGCGGTAGCCCTCTTCTCAGGGGGGAAGTAGTCTCCTAGGAAGGACATTAAACCGCTAGTAGCTTGATTATCTATTCCAGTTGCTGATCTTGTAAGAATCAACTGAGTGTAATTTGCTGAAAAAGTGGAGAATATCGTTGTGCATCCCCAGATCGCGCTTGCAAGAGCGACTAAGGGAGGTCTAGCGTACTTGTCGAAGAGATAGCCCCAGAGGGGCATGAAAGCAACAGCGACCAGAATGGTTCCGGTTTCAATGGCTCCCAGCTCAGTGTATCCTAGTTTAAACTCGTCTCTTATTAATGGCAGCAGCGGGGATACGAGAAACTTATCGGCATAATGCAGTACAACGAAGATGAAGAAAATAAGCGTTACATACCATGCGCCTTGTAATACTCCGGTTTCCCGTTTCTCACTCATGAAAAGGAGATGACAATATTAAACCTATATATAACATTATAGGTTGGTTTGAATTCTGCGAGAAAAAGCTTTTTATTCAAAATGAATGCATCCATTAATGCTTCTTAGGAAAACTTTATATCTATGTAAAGGCTTACCTTAATCGGAATGATTCCCGCATTCATGTTGAGACAGCTGTATGAGAAGGGGTCTTTGAAAAATGTTGTTGACGAAAACGGAAATAAAGTTGGCTTCAGCTTTTCACTCTTCAACAGGCTGGGGTCGGGTACTATTGAAGGCGGTTTCAAACTCACAGTAGATGGTGAGGAACTTCCCTTAGAGAAAATAACTATAGAGAAAGGCGGAGTGACGATTAAAGCAGAGGAATTTGCCAAGACTTCAACACTCTTTACCGTTGGCGACAGGATCAAATTTACGGTTGAAAAGCCTGGAGGCCTACAACCGGGGCTTCATAAAATAGTAGTTAGCACGATGACAATGGAGTATGGGAAGATCGAGTTTGACTTCTCAGATAATGTTTCTTAACTCTCGTTTTTTCTACAAATAGCATTGTGTCTTTTTGTCAATGCAGTACGGATCCTAACTGCAGCTTCCTCGATTATTTCTAAGGGTGAGCAGAAGTTTATTCTCACATGTCCAGCGCCTCCGTCACCAAAACCGCTTCCACCGTAAACCAATACCTTAGCCTCCTTCAATAGATATTCAGTAGCATCCCCGTCTTTTTCGAACAAAAGGCTCAGGTCTGGAAAAGCGAAGAATGAACCTTCTGGTGATGGTGCAACTATTCCAGGAACTTCATTCAGCTCAGCTATAAGCCTATTTCTAACACCTTCCAAATAATCTCTAAGAAAATTAATGTAGTAATCGCATTTCCTGAGGGCTGCTGCAGCTCCTATCTGCTCAATCGTTCCCGGGTGAATAACTATGCCTGCATTCTCATCCCTCATAAGCCTAATCATCTTTTTCTCCGCAACAACATAACCTATGCGTAGTCCAGACATACCATATGTTTTGGTAAATCCGAAGGCTGTGACGGTCCGCTCATACATGCCTGGCAGTGAAGCAATGCTAACGTGTTTTCTACCGTCGTAGGTAAGGTTCTCGTAAAGCTCGTCCGAGAAAACGTAGAGATCATGCTTTACAGCTATTTCCGCTAAACGCTCCAGTTCGTCTTTAGTGTAAACTGTTCCTGTAGGATTATTAGGATTACAGATGGTAATTATCTTGGTGTTACTGGTTACTGCCTCCTCGATCCTAGTTAGATCCAAATGCCCGTCCCTCCGCGTCTTAACCTCAGTCACCTCTGCCTGAAAACCCTTGGGCCTGCCTATCAG
>JAOAJQ010000168.1 GCA_026414125.1 Thermoproteota archaeon | reverse complement strand
GATGTGTATAAGAGACAGCACCATAACGATGAGCATAAGGGAGAAGATAAGGGAGATAGGGGTTTTGAAGTCTATAGGAGCGTCACCCCTAAAGGTTCTCTATATTTTCTTGGTTGAAGGAATCATACTGGGCCTTTTAGGGGGATTCTTCGGGTCAGCCCTCGGAATGGGCTTGGGCTACGTTATCGTCGTTTACCTACTCCCAAGAGTCTTCAGGTTCCAGATAAGCCTGCCGTTCATAATCAGCTACGAGCCTGTTTTAAACGGCCTCGTGATCGCGGTTGCAGCGAGCTTCCTAAGCAGCTTGCTTCCCTCTTGGAACGCTTCCAGGATAAGGCCCGTGGAGGCTTTAAGATATGAGTAGCCCAGCTTTAGAATGCATAGATGTTTCTAAAACCTACGTTATGGGTAGAGACATAGAGGTGAAGGCTTTAAGAAACATTTCGCTCACAATCCGGAGGGGTGATTTCGTGTCTATCGTCGGGCCCTCTGGTTCAGGAAAGTCTACATTGCTCCACATCGCTGGAACCTTGGATAGGCCTACCTCTGGAAGAGTTCTGGTCGACGGTGTGGATGTGACTAAGCTTAGCGAGAGCGAGCTATCAGTTTTCAGGAAGAACAAGATAGGTTTCGTCTTCCAGTTTTTCAACCTTCTTAGAAACCTTTCAGCCGTGGAGAATGTGATGCTCCCGATGCTCCTTTCGAAGAGATACGCTTTCAAAGAGGCTAGGCTGAAGGCTCTTTACTTGTTGAAGCTAGTCGGCTTCCCTGAAGACAGGTTGAGAAATCCTCCGAGCAAGCTTAGCGGAGGCCAGCAGCAGAAAGTGGCTATTGCTAGAGCCCTGGCTAATAATCCTGCCTACATACTTGCAGACGAGCCTACGGGGAACCTAGACGTCGCCTCGTCAACTGAAATAATAGCGACCTTCAAGCTACTGAACAGTTTTGGAAACACGATCATCATTGTGACTCATAACGTTGAGCTGGCCCGGGTTACTAACAGAATACTGTTTATGAAGGATGGGCAAGTATTCGAGGAAGCTCCCAGAAGCTTCCTAGAGCGTCTTCCGATGGACGATGAGTCTATAAGGCTGAAGAAGCAGGTTCAACTCGAACTTTTAAAACTGGAGAGGGAGAATGTTGAAAGGCTTTTCAAAAATAGGGTTATATCCGGGGAAACCTATGAAAGGGCTTTAAAATCGATTGAGGAGAAGGAGGCGGTAGTGAAGCAATGAGACGTGTCCAAGCCTTTCTCCTAATACTGACGATAATGCTGCATTGGGTGACCTCAGTCTTCCCGGAGGAACCCCGAGTCACCGTAAGCGAAAACCTCACCTACTTCCTAGATTTAAACCCGTTGACCGGTAACTCGACGAGAGAATTCAAATCCACCGTGACGGTTAAGAACACAGGGCAGTCCAGCGTCCAGTTCCGTTTTACTCAAAGGCTGTTCCAGGTCGATGCTTCAAACCTAGTATTACCCCGGGAGGCACGTCTCCTAAATTATTCGGAAGACTATTGCATAATTGAATGGATTGTTCAGGCTAACCCGGGTACAAGAATCTTCGAGCTTAGCGGCAGGCCTCTTTGGCTTCCACTCACTGTTGAGGCAAGCCTAAGGATAAACGGAGCAGTGCCAAACTATACTTCAGCCTACGGAGTGTTCTTCGTAAAGTCTAAGGAGGGCGACTCTGCAGAATGGGTGATAAGGCTTAAGAATAATAATCCTGTTCTCCTAGACCCATTGACAAACGCCTCCTCAAAACCCCCGGTGTTCGTCTCAGTAACGATGAATATTCCTCAAAGATATTTTAAGAATGTTGTTTTCAACCCTCCTGCAAACATGACTAGCCCTCTTGAGAAGGATTCGGTTTCATGGATGTTCATACTGAGGGGAGAGTCGGAGATCAGAGTAAAAGCGGTTGTAGACGGGTTTGATGACTGGGGCACTATCCCGTTGACCACTGTATCGGTCTCATCCTCCCCGATGGGCAAGTCTGTTAAAGAGTCGATACGTTCACAGTTGAATGGGCTGAACATGTCGATACGCATGATGAATATGATTCTAGCGCCTATCAGCAACCTTACTAGTTTTACGAGCCTGATGAGGAAAATGCTTGGGAAACTGGGCTACGGCTTAGAGGCAACGGGTAATCAAACCGTTGTGATCGGCGAGGCCTTAAAAGCAATAGGCTTCGGACTCGGCTCGGCAGCCTCACAGCTTTCCGAGGCAGCTTCGCTACTCTCGGTGATTGCTGAAAACGTTTCCAAGGTGGATTTCAACAGGCTTAGGAAAGGGTTGAACTCCACTCGGCAGGCGGCTGGCTTAATCCTAAACGAAACCTATAGGATGATTGTCGACGCGAAACA
Organism: Thermoproteota archaeon; assembly: GCA_026414125.1. Classification (GTDB taxonomy): domain Archaea; phylum Thermoproteota; class EX4484-205; order EX4484-205; family JAAOZP01; genus JAAOZP01. The sequence goes on along the minus strand of JAOAJQ010000168.1, from coordinate 104 downwards.
GGGCCTCTTAGAGATTAACAATACTTTAACGACGCTCAGAAACAATTTGACCAACCCTGACCAGATAAGCCTCTTGGAAAACGCTATCCGGAGGACAACAAGTC
>JAOAJQ010000167.1 GCA_026414125.1 Thermoproteota archaeon | reverse complement strand
TCGCTAGAACCTGTGTGGCTGCGCCGCCGGTCTGCTTTATCCAGAAAAGCCTATCCCTATACTCCGGCGTGGTGTCGACACCCTCGAACTTCAGATCTACGATGTCCACGCCAACGCGTTTAAACTCCTCGTCTACTGTCGCCTTAACCTTAAACGAGACCTCCTCAAGCTTTGTGAAGACTGTTACAAGGTCGTATGTAGAGAGCTGTGTTATAAGCCTCTCGTTCATGTACCCCCTGAGGAAGCTGTTGACTGCTTCCGTAGTGTATGCGCTCTGTCCGCCAACAACCTCCATCACGAAGGTCTTCGGGTCCCCGACTTTAAACCAGAATGCCCCGTAGAATTTAAGGGGTGCAAGCTCAACCGTCTGCCCACTGGCGCCGAACAATCCTTTAAACTGTTTCGTCGAGACAAATATGACTGTCGCCTTGAAGGGCGTGGTTTCGAAGCCAGCCACCCTTGTTAACACGCCCGTCAGCAACGGGAGGTTCATGGTGGTTAAAGTATGTCTTCCAGGGCCGAAAACATCGTAAGCCTTGCCGTCCCTGAAGAATATTGCAGCCTCATACTCGTGGACGATCAGCTGAGCACCCCAGGTTATCTCCTCCTTGGGGTATCTCCAGACAATATCTTCAGCGGAAGCCCCTACCCACTCTATTATCTGAGGCATTCTTAGACACCTCTTTTAATGGAGACTATCTCCTCCTCCCTGGAGGCGAATGCTGATTCAAGCTCCCTAGCCTTGGCTTCAAGCTGTTTCAGGAGACCCGGGAGAACATCTAGGCTTCCGGCGCCAGCAGCGTTACCAGCCTCCTCAGCTATTCTGGAAACTTCTTCACAAGCCCCTAGAAGCCTGTAGTCATAGTCCATCAGCTTATCGAGCTCAGCCTCGCGAACCTTAACAAGGTCGAAGAAGCCTGAGTAACCGTAGTCAGCATGCTCAATCTTGTTTATAACCCTGTCTATGATGGCTGAAACCCTGTTGATCGTCTTGAACAGTCTGACAGCGTCTGAGTCAGCAGCCTCCCTAGAAACTGTTTTCAAATGTGATCTGGCGGTCTCAAGTTTTTTAACCATGAAATCCCTTAGAAGCTTGTCAGCCTCCCTCCTAACCTCCTTCTGCTTATACCCTCGGTATCCTGGGATGTAGGAGGCAATCTTCTCAGTCAATCCTCTTTTCTCCTCATACTCCTTTATGAACTCACTCATGAACAAACATGATTCATAACTAGCTTAAAAACATTACTTATAGAAGAATTTAAAAACACGTTTCTTACAAGGGGAGCGTAACAGGCTTACCATCTTTAAGCGACTTGTGTATCGCAAGTGCAACCTCTACAGCAGCCCTCGCATCCTCAGCTGAAACCAGAGGTTCCTCCTTCCCCTCCACACAGTTTAAGAAATGAATAATCTCATCCCTGAGATACCCCTTGACCCGCCCGTGGACAACCGGCTGGTAGTGGGAAAGGTTTTCCGGCCCTTTCTCACCCCAGAACAGGAAGCTGTCGCTAGGCTGGCTTATCCAGATGCTTCCCCGTGTTCCAACGAGCTCAAGTTTAAAATCGAAAGACATTGAGGAGGGCAGAATCCAAATGTTCTCCAATGCTCCAACAGTCCCGCCTTTAAACCTGAAGACTGACCAGACAGCATCTTTAGCAAGAGGCTTGAGAACCCTACTTTCCGCCTCTGCGTAAACCCGGCTAACATTCTTTCCTATGATCCATCTCATTACATCAATGTCATGCACGCCGAGGAAGAGAAGTGGCGAGGTTTCCTTAAGCCAAGTCTTCAATCTCATGGGAGAGGTTATCGAGTTGTTTCTTCTAGCCCAGATTGAAACAGGTTCGCCGAGCAGCCCCTTCTCCATGTACTCCTTAGCCTTTGCATAGTTGTAGTCGAACCTCACTATGTGGCCAACGAGAAAAGGCACTCCCGCTTTTTTAACCGCTTTCACAATGGCGTCAGCATCCTCAAGTGTTGTTGCAATAGGCTTCTCCAAGAGAACTGCCTTTCCCGCTTTCGCCGCCGCCACCGTTGGCTCACGGTGAAGATGATCAGGGACAGCGATGCTTACAGCGTCGATATCCGACCTCGCCAGCAGCTCGTTGTAGTCGACATACCATTTTTCAGCTCCGAATTCCTTCATAACCATCCTAGCCTTTCTCTCGTCAACATCCGCGGTTGCAACAAGCCTAACCCCTGGCAGCTCCGAGTAGACCCTTGCATGATACCTCCCCATAAGGCCGCAGCCTATTACTCCCACCCTAATCAGCCCCATACGTCTCCACCTTAAAGCATTCTAACCATGTCTAAAGGTTTTACTTTCATAACCTCAGGGTTTAAAAGGCTTGGAGGAGCCTTTCCGCGGAGAACAGACAGAATGTTTTCAGCAGCTTTCTCAGCAAGCTTCCTCCTAGCTT
>JAOAJQ010000166.1 GCA_026414125.1 Thermoproteota archaeon | reverse complement strand
GGTCAGGCAGGTCCAGTCAGGGTCAACTTTACTTTTCCAAGAGCCTCCTCAAGAATAATCCTCCGCCCAATCGAAGCAACAAGCATCCTTGCGAACACAGCGGCATCAGGATCAACAGAGATCGAATCAATACCAGCTCTCACTAAGAATTCATAGAAGCCTGGATAAACTGATGGGGCCTATTATTCGAATATTTGAGGAAAATCTTTCTTTAAGAATATTGTCCGACAAGCTTATATGTCTGAAAGATAGTTAAAATAACGAGCTTTATGGTGGAGGCTGAAGAAACGGCTCAAAAGAGAATTGAGGACTTGATAGCGGTAAGCCTATACCGGGCTAGAGCGAGTAGAGTAAAAGAATGTTTAAGGGCTCTTTACAAGGATTTCGAACAGTATTTAAAGCCGATAGATGAGGTTAGGAGGATTCTAGATGGGGAAATGGACGGAACCAGGGGTTTAAGCCAAGATGTTGTTGAGCTTAGATAGAGGAAATAAATGAGGAAAAACATAAGCTATTGACTAGCATGTTAAACCTAGCTATGAAGATGTTAAAAGTTAATAAGCAGTTAGGACAAGAAGTTAGTGATGGGATTTGGTGAATCTGTCGCTGTTCCTAAGGAGCTGTTGAAAAGCCTGTGTAAGGGGTTGGCTGAGGTTGAAGAGGTGCTTGCAACCCTTGAAGAGCTGATTGATAAAGAGGGCTTGGAGAGGATACGGGAGGCTGAAGAAGAGTATCGAAGAGGAGACTACGTAATCGTGGAGAATAGCGAGGAAATCAAGAGGCTTATCGAGTGAACAAGCATCTTGCCTTACAGGGCTGCGTTAACCAGGAGCTTTCTAAGGCAGCTTAAGAAGCTCCCTGAAGACGTGAGGGATCGGGTTTTAAGAGCCGTTGACGAAATTCTCGCCAATCCTCTCTCAGGCCTAAGATTCACTTTTTAATCTCACAAGGCAACATGATACTAAGCAGTATTCACGGGAAGAACAACACCTTCAACTATCTTTGCAAAGAAGAGGAGTATTCGAAGAGCCCATTATAATAACGAAGGACTATGCAAGTGAAACCAAGAAAAACGTTCAACATGTAAGAATACTCAACCTTAACCTGGCCGAGAGCCTTCTCAAGCATAATCCTCTGCTCTATTGAAGCGACGAGCATCCTTGCGAACACGGAGGCATCAGGATTAATAAGTTGAGTCAATTCCTGCTTTAACGAGGAACTCTGTGAACTCAGGGGTACACCGATGGGTTTAAAATGTTGGAATCAGTATGCTCTTTCTCTCGACAATATATCGTGGATGATTATTATTTTTGTTTTCGAATCGTATTCATATATTACTCTCCAGCGGCCTATCCTTATTCCGTAGGTGTTTCTATGCCCTTGAGTTTGTTAACGTCGAAGCTTCTGAATGGAACCGGGTTTGAACCAGAGCGTCTAAAGCCTCTGAAACACGCTGTTTAATCTTTGGAGGAAGCTTTTCAAAGCTTTTAAGTGTTTGATGCGTTAATACGACTTTAAAAGCCAAGTTAAATCTTTTTCCTGACCCTGCTCCATTCGACGCACCGTTTCTCTCGAAACTCCCTTTTTCCTTTTCTTATAGCCCTCACTTCATCTTCCTCCGGCTCAGCTTCAGGAATAAGCATTTTCTCCAAGCGGTTCAAGTCTCTCCTCAGCAGCTTAATCTCACGGTAAACCTGCTCCAGAGTAGCCTTCTCCATCTATACACTACAATAATAGTTTCCTCAGAAGCTTAAAAACATAACTCAAGCATGTTCACTCTGTTCTCAAGCCTTCCACATGTTAAGCAGATGGAAAACCTCATGCTTCTAAACAGTTTTGAAGACATAGTAAATTGTGCGGCAAATATCTTTGAAAAAATGCGTGTTGGAAAAGAAAAAGCATTTAAGCTGAGGATGCGAATAAAACATTAGATTCAAATGTCTCAAGAAGCCTTAAAGGCAAAGAAGTACTGGTTTACCGAGGATGATTTACTGGTACCTATAGACTGGGATTATTTTGAATCCCTGCCGAACAGGGTTAAGCTGGGGTTAGAGCTCTATATGGAGGGCAGGGTATCGATAGGTAGGGCTGCTGAAATAGCTGGGCTACCTGTTAGGGGGGGGGGGGGGGTAAGGGCTAAGGCAAGGATACCCATAAGGGGACCCGACGATTAGCATGGTTGTTTCCAACACAACGCCCCTCGTATACCTTGTTAAGATCGGAAAGCTCAGCCTCCTGAGAAACGTTTATGGATTTATTCACGTGTGCTCACCCGTCTGGCAGGACATAGTTCACCTTTATAAACGGGGGTTTCTTGGTGAAGAGGACTTCTCATCGCTCTCCCAAGCACGTCAAGAATGGATACTGCTCCAGGACCCTAGTGAAAAGCATTCTATCGAGTTAAGGGAGAAGCTAGTGAGAATGGGTTTGGGCCTTGGGAAGCGTATTCCATAGCGTTGGCTAAGGAATTGGGAGCCATGTTCTTGGCTAACGACAAGCAAGCGATAGAGGCGGCT